>CAVXOO010000281.1:0-4177 GCA_963762945.1 uncultured Acidobacteriaceae bacterium
AGGCGTTTCCAATTGGCGCCTCGCGAATGCAGTCTCCCGCCTCGGCCAGCTCGGTGTCGTTTCCGGCACCGCCCTCGACTCCGTTTTTGTGCGCCGGCTTGTCGATGGCGACATTGGCGGACACATGCGCCGGGGATTGGATGCATTTCCGTTTCCCGAGATGGCGCGGCGCATCTGGCAGGAGTACTTCGTGGCGGACGGTAAGCCGGATGGCAGCCCGTACCCCGCGATTCCGATGCACAAGCACATTGAGCCCCGCAAAATTGTCGAGCTAAGTATCGTTGCAAATTTTGTCGAGGTCTTTCTCGCGCGAGAAGGCCACAAAAATCCCGTCGGCATCAATTTTCTTGAAAAAGTGCAACTGCCTCACCTCTCCTCCATCTACGGAGCCATGCTGGCGGGCGTGGGATACGTATTGATGGGCGCGGGCATCCCGCTGCATATTCCCGGCGTTCTTGACGCCTATGCCGCGCAGCGGCCCGCCGAGTACAAGCTTTCGGTGACGGGATTGGCCTCGGACAGAGACGTGCAAATGCACTTCGATCCGGCTGACTTTGCGGAAGGCCCATTGCCCGAACTCACGCGGCCAAGGTTTCTGGCCATCGTTTCTTCCAACACGCTGGCAGCCACCATGCTTCGCCGCGCCAACGGCCGCGTCGACGGCCTGGTCATCGAAAGCCCCGAAGCCGGCGGCCACAATGCGCCGCCGCGCGGAAAACTTCAGCTCACCGCCGCTGGCGAGCCGGTTTACGGCGAGCGCGATCGAGTGAATCTGGCCGATCTGCGCGCCCTCGGCGTTCCGTTCTGGCTTGCCGGCCAACAGGGCAGCGCTTGCAAACTACGCGACGCCCTCCAGGAAGGCGCCGCTGGAGTGCAGGTGGGCACGGCCTTCGCCTTCTGCGAAGAGTCCGGCTTGCGCGACGATCTGAAAAGGAACCTGCTTGCGCAGGCGGCCGTCGGAACCGCCGCAGTTTTCACCGATCCCAGGGTCTCTCCCACGGGATTTCCGTTCAAGGTAGCGCAATTAGAGGGCACGTTTTCCGATCCCAATGTCTATCAAGCCCGCACGGCAGTCTGCGATATGGGCTACCTGAGAGAACCGTACGCCTTGCCCGACGGCAGCATTGGTTATCGCTGCGCCGCCGAGCCCGTGGCCACTTATGTCGCTAAGGGTGGTAAGGAAGAGGACACCATCGGGCGCAAGTGCCTATGCAATGCGCTGCTGGCAAACGTCGGCCTCGCCCAGTTACGCAGAGACGGAAGCGTTGAACCGGCGCTCGTCACCGTGGGAGACGACTTGAATACCATCGCCCAGTTTCTGGCGCCCGGCAGCAACACCTACTCTGCCGCCGATGTCGTCGAATCTCTACTGCGCGGCTGATCGGCCTCGTAATCCGCAGGCTTTATCAGTGCCCGCCGTTTTCGGCGGGCACGTCTGTTTGGTGCTCAGCCGGCAGCGGTTCAAGCCGCTTCAAACTCGAAAGGCGGGGTATATCCGGAGGATTTTCAATGCTGACCCGCAATATCCGCGCACACGCCACTTCCGGTCACGAGCTTGCCGGAACCGATTAAGTCGCGAACGAGGAGAGTGATCGGCGTCGATCAGATTAGCGGAGCAATCACCAACGCATCGATGGCGGGAGGAGGAGCGATCGCCGGCATTTTCATATCGACGTAGCGGCCCTGAGCCACTTCGGCAAACACCCGGTTGACGGTGTCTTCCGTCCTGCTGGAGTTGATGTGCAGCATGCGAACGGCCCGAATCACCGTGGCAGATAAGAGAAAACGGTTTTCTATTTTGAGCCCAGCCAGATACACCAATTCAGATCGCATTTGCGCCCCAATCCTCGGTAAACGTGCGTTTCCTTGAGAGCCTGGCTCGTCTTGATGTAGTCCGCTGAACCGGTTCGTTTCTGTTCGAGTTCTGTCCGGAAACACAAGGAGGAGGAGGGCTGAAGAGAGTAGGGAATCCTGCTGATCCCCTTGCTGTCAGCATACGCCCATTCCGGATCTTCTCCTAATCGCGCGCGGAAACCGCATGTAACTCCTGTGTATCGGCAAACAGCCTCCAGGGGTTGGGGGCACCGGCTGGCAGTGCTTTGCCTCCAACCGTGATAAACTGGAGACTGGTCGTCGAATCCGACTTGGCGTTCTTGCCTGTTCTGCTTTCCCGCTCAACTCGCAATCAATTCCATTTGAGTTCAGCGATACATCACGCTACGAAGGAATCGTTATGGAACAGGGAACAGTGAAATGGTTTAACGACGCGAAGGGATTCGGCTTTCTCAGCCGTGCCAACGGCGAGGACGTGTTCGTTCATCATTCGGCCATCAAGAGTGAAGGATTTCGCTCGCTTAAGGAAGGCCAGTCAGTCGAGTTCGAAGTCGTGAAGGGACCCAAGGGCCTTCAGGCGGAGAACGTTCGCGCTGTCTAGTTGAATGCATTGCCGGGAAGCAGGCATATTCGGCGTCTTCCCGGCTCAGAGCGGTCTACCTGAGGAATCCGAAACGCGGCGGCAGCGTTTTTACTGCACTTCAGGTGCTGAGGCCCCGGACGGCTCCGGCGACTTGGATTCTCCCTCAATCCCTCGCGCACCGAAACAGAGTTGAATTCCCGTCTGGCAACTCAAGTCGGGGTTTGTTCGGCTTGGCGATTGTTGGAATCGAGTCGATGAGTTCAACGGGTTCTCTTGCACATCAGTCGGCCCCGATCACGAGCTAACGGCGCACGACAGCAAAGTCCGACGGTATTTCAAACGAAGCACTCACAAGAAGCATGAACGAAGGGGATATATGGCTGAAGATCAACAACTCATGTGCAGCGACTGCGGACAATCATTCACGTTTACCGCTGAGGATCAGGAGTTCTTCCGTGAGCGCGGCTATTCGGCGCCCAAGCGCTGCAAAACATGCCGCCAGGCCAAGAAGAACGAACAATCGGGCGGCGGCGGCGGTGGCGGATACCAACGCAGTTCTTCGCAGGGTACGAGTGTCATCTGCTCCGGGTGCGGGCAACAGACCACAGTTCCATTCGAGCCCCGAGGGGACCGTCCCGTGTACTGCCAGAACTGCTTTCAGGCGCGCAAAACCAGCAGTGGTGGCGGCGGCCGAAAAGGCTTTGGCAGGGGCCGTTAGAACATCGCATTTGCGCCGTGGGCGAGCCGTCATCTTCGATGTCATGGAGGTAGCGGCTTGCAATTCCCCCGCGCGCGGCATTGGCTTGTCTCGGCTCGTTCATGAAAATTTTCCATGCAGGCTGGATCGAGCGAGCCGCTCCCCTGCATTGCCGCTCTCGCGATGGAGGCTAACTCTTCATCGTTTTCCAAGGAGTCCCCATGAGTAAATCCGTGCCGCAGAAAAAACTGGTACCGCACGACAAATACTTCCTCCGGTCCATCCATCAGGAAATCGATCTTTACGACCGCAAACTGGCCTATCTGGAAAAATTTGTCCAGTTCGCATCGGGAGCGGATCGCAAGGAAGCCGAGAAAAAATTACTGGCAAAGCGTGCGCCTCTTGAGGCCACGGCTAGGCAACTTGCTGCGGACGGCGTCGAATTCAATCCGTTGGATCTGCCCCGCTCGTTCCGCGCTACGGCAGAGATCGCCGTGAACAGTTAATTCTGGGACGCTCTTGGGCGGCGCTGCCTTTCCGCCGCAATGCGTTTGGCCTCGTGGAACTCTCTGCCGGGAGGAAGCATGAAGCACAATCCCAAGCCAGAGTTCTTCCCTTTGTGCGATCTCCATCATTGCCCGATGCGGCGCGTCTCGCTTGATGGATCGGCCTCGCAAGAATCGCAATCGTTTCACCACTGCGATCGCCGCGATTGTCATCGCATCTTCCGCGACGGTTACGGCTATTCGGATTTTGCCGACGGGCAGTTTGATTCCTCGCGCCTGTCGTTTAGGGAATGCCGCATTTGTGGTGGGACACTCTACCTCGCCGAAGTGAATCAAGCGCTCAAGGTTGAGACCTGGGAATGCGTGGAGAAAGATTGCGACTACGACGAAGCCGTTCCGTCCCCAGCCTCCCGCTAACCGAAATCCAGAATCATCGCACCCCGTGACCCCACCGGCAGGTCAATGCGACCAAAGCAAAATCATGGATGGAATCCACGCGAACGAAACGTGGCCCCGTAGCTCAGGTGGCCCCAGGCCCGAAAGGGCCGAGCAATGGTT
>CAVXOO010000282.1:0-11253 GCA_963762945.1 uncultured Acidobacteriaceae bacterium
TTTTTTCTCCGCACCTCGTTCCTTTACGTATTGCTCGCGGCGTCGATAATTCGGGCCAAAGCCAACACGCACGCGCGGCAGTTCCTTGTCGAATTCTGCCTCCGATTCCGTCCACGCGGAGTGCAAAAACTGCTTGTGCCGTTCCACAAAGAGATCCGAAATCCGATGCTGCTCCGCCATAAACAGAAAACTCAGATCGAGCACGGAGCGTTCGGCTTGGTTGATCGTCTCCTTCATGAGCGCGATGCGCCGCTCCGATTCTTCGAGGGGCCGCTCCAGCGCGTCGTGGTCTTCGCCGATCACAGCCAGCAGTTGTTCGCTCAAGCGCTTCAGGCCGCGGTCGCAAGCGGCGCGAACCAGAGCTGCGCCCGAGCCGTCCACAAGGCATTGCAGGCTCGCCAGCAGTCGTTCCCAATCGCGCAGCGGGCCGCGTTTTTCCATTCGTTCCGCGGCGCTCACCTCAAGCACTTCGCCCATCGGGCGATTGAGCCGCTTCTCCAAAACCTCGCGCGTAAACCTGGCCGCTGCCGCGCGCTCCGCATCGCTGGTGCGGTCGGCTTTGTTGATCACCAGAATCAACTCCCGAACCTGCTTGCCCACCGCTTCCACCAGCGCCAACTCCTCGCCCGCAATGGGTGGATCGGCTCCCACCACAACCAATGCCGCATCGATGTGAGGAATGAACGCCTGCGTGGTAGCTGTGTTTCCTGTGAATACCGATCCCAAACCCGGCGTGTCCACAAAACACATCCCGGAAGACAGCAATGGGCTGGGCACGAAAACCTCCGCGCCGTCCACCCCCTCTTTATTTTCTGGATTTCGTTCTTCCGTGACGTATTCCCGCAACTCGGTCAAGGGAATCTCGCGCCAGGCTCCGTCGCGCATGCGCACGCGTGCGCCAGGTTCGTCGCCAAACCGGATCACGGTCGGCACCGCTGTCACCGGCACAAACCCGGTCGGAACCACTTCGCGTCCCACCAGAGCGTTGAGCAAAGTCGATTTGCCGCGTTTGAACTGGCCTACGCAGGCCACATAGAATCGCCCCTCCGCGACCCGCGCCGCAAGCTCGCGCGCCTGCTCGGCTTGAGGCGCAGCACCAAGCTCCTCGGCCAAGTTGGCGAGCCGCAAGAGACGGGATGCCCCATCCACACCATCGGCTGTTTCAATGGGAACGCTGCGGCAATCCATCAAGGCAATCCTACAGTCGCGTCGCGAGTTCGGATAGTGCGATGGGCGCGCTCAATCCGCCGCTGCTGGCCTCTTTGATGCAGATTTGGCCGGGCCCATAGCGCCTGACGCGGGAATCGCGCCCAGATCCGTCTTGCCTTCCGCCAGGCCGATCAAAAAATCCTGCGCCGAAAAGGGCGCTGCGCCTTTCGCGGCCTTGCCGGCGCGCAGATAACTCCCATCCGGCTGCTGGATGCGCGCCTTCACCGTGTCGGCCAGGTACGGCGGCAGAATCTCGTTATGAACGCGCGCGATCACCGCCGGATCGCGTACCGGAAACACCACCTCGCAGCGCTCGAAGAGATTGCGCGGCATCCAGTCGGCCGAGCCCAGATAGATTTCGTCGTTGCCGCCGTTGGCAAAGTGGAATATCCGCGAGTGCTCCAGGAACCGGCCCACGATCGAGCGTACGCGGATGCGCTCCGACAGCCCCTTCACGCCCGGCCGCAGAATCGACAGCCCGCGCACGATCAAGTCGATCTCGACGCCGGCCTGCGAGGCCTGGTAGAGCGCCTGGATGATCGAGGGCTCGAGCAGCGCATTCATCTTGGCCACAATGTGCGCCGGCCGCCCCGCCTGCGCGTGCTCCTGCTCGCGGCGGATCAGGCGCAGAAAACTTTCCGCCATGGTCAGCGGCGCTACCAGCAGCGGCGAGTAGTCGTCGAGCTCGGCGTGCGCGGTCAGGTAGTTGAACACCATGTGCACGCGCTCGGCCATCTGCGCATCGCTGGTCAGCAAACTCAGGTCGGTGTAGAAGCGCGCCGTATCCGGGTTGTAGTTGCCCGTGCCCAGGTGGCAGTAGCGGCGCGTCACGCCGTCTTCGTCGTGCCGCACCAGCATGGACAGCTTGCAATGCGTCTTCAGTCCCACCACGCCGTGAAACACCTGTACGCCCGCGTCTTCCATGCTGCGCGCCCAGCGAATGTTCGAGGCCTCGTCGAAGCGCGCCATCAATTCCACCACCACCGTCGCTTCCTTGCTCCCGCCGGCTTCGGTCAGCGCCTGAAACATCGGGGAGTCGTGGCTGGTGCGGTAGAGCGTCTGCTTCATCGTCACCACGGCCGGGTCCTGCGCGCCGCGTTGCACAAACTCGACCACCGGGTCGTAGGAGTCGTACGGATGGTGCAGCAAAATATCGCGATGGCGCAGCTCGTCGAAGATGCCGCTCGATTTCCGGCTCAAGATCAGCGGCTTAGGCGTGAAAGGCTGGAACTTCAGGTCCGCGCGCTGAATGTCGCCGTAGAGAAACATCAGCCGCGACAGATTCACCGGTCCCTCGCCGCGGAAAACCTGGTCCCCGTCGAGTTCGAAGTTCACCCTCAGCCGTTCCACAATCTCTTGATCGGAGTCGCTTTCTATCTCGAGGCGCACCGCGTCGCCCTTGCGCCGGTTATGCAACTCCACGCGGATCGTCTCCAGGAGCGACCGCGCTTCCTCTTCTTCAAAATAGAGGTTCGAATTGCGCGTCACGCGAAAGGAAGCGAAGCCAAGCACCGCGTAGCCGCGATACATGCCGGCCAGATGCTGCTCGATCAGCTCCTGCAAGAGCACATAGTCGTGGTGGCCGGGGCTGGAGGGCAGGCGCACAAATCGCGGCAATGCGCGCGGCACCGTCACCACGCCCAGCACCTGCGGCCCGGAGCTGCGGCGCTTGGCCCTGAGCAGCAGCGCCAGGCAAAGCGCCTTGTTCAGCACGCGCGGAAACGGATGCGCCGGATCGATCGTCACCGGCGTCAGCAGCGGATCCACCTCGCGCTGGAAGTAGCCGCGCGCAAACTCCGCCGCCTCCTCACTCAGTTCCTTCCATGCCAGCAGCCGGATGCCCTGCTTGCGCAGCTCGGGCAGCAACTGCTTGTTCCAGCACTGATATTGCGCGGCCACGAAGTTGTGAATCTCGGCGGTCAGCTCGGCCAGCGATTCGGCCGGTCGCAATCCGTCGAAGCCAGGCTCGCGGTAGCCGTCTTCAATCCTCTGCATCAACCCGGCCTGGCGAATCTCCACGTACTCGTCCAGATTCGACGCGGTGATGGCCAAAAACTTCACGCGCTCCAGCAGCGGATTCATCGCGTCTTCGGCCTCTTCGAGCACACGCCGGTTGAACTGCATCCAGGAGTAGTCCCGGCCGTTAAATAGCTCTGTTTTCTTTGTGCTTTTGGCCATACGTCCGTCTTGTGAGCCGTGTTGGCAGTCTACCGCTTTTGCGCCGCTTCTGGCACCTTCAGGCGGAGCGGGGAAGGGGAAGCCGCCCACAATCCATGGTGACAGGCGGAGCGCGGCAGGAACATGAAGAGGAGATGAAAACCAGGTGCCGTTACACCGCCGGCTTGTCCCACCGCCAGCCCGGAGCCCGCCAATGCCAGTTGGGAACCCGGTCTCTGGCCCGGATCGCAATCCAGCCCGGCCCACCCGACCCCGCAAGCCAATCGAAAGCCCGATTCGATACACTGGATTCAAGAAACGCATCGCCACCGTCAAGCATCCATTGGGGGTAGCGTCAATTCCAGGCGGCCGTCACCGTCGTTTTTTGAGTAAGGTTCAAATTGCCAAAGTACTCCTCACAAAACAGAATCCGCTCCTGGGCCGCGAGCCTTTTGTTGGGCGTTATCGCTTCGGTCCATCCCGGCACGGCGGCCGCGCAAACCGCGCCCATTCCGCCCTCGCCCGTTCCAGGGCCGCCCTCGGCTGCGAACTTTCAGGGCAGCGTTCCCAAGGGCACCGCTTCGGCCGGCATCATCGATCTCTCGCTCGACGACGCCATTGAGCGCGGCTTGCAGGCCAACCTCGGCATCATTTTGAGCAACACCCAAACCGCGGGCGCGCGCGCGCAACGCCTCAGCCAGTTGCAAACCCTGCTGCCCTCGGTCGATTTCAACGCTCGCGAAGCGGAACTCCAGACCGATCTGCCCGCCGAGGGCCTGCGCATCCCCGGTTTTCCCACCATCATCGGCCCCTTCGCCTACACCGATCTGCGCGCCTCCATGACCTGGTCGCTCGTCAATGTCGCCTCGCTGCGCAATTACCTGGCCGCGCGCCACAACTTTGCCGCCGCGCAATTGTCCGCGCAGGACGCCCGCGACCTCGTCGTGCTCACCGTGGGCAACGCCTATCTGCTTGTCCTGGCCGACCAAACCGAAGTCTCGAGCGTCGAGGCCGAGGTGGCCACCGCCAAAATTTCTCTCGATCAGGCTGCGGCTAATCATCAGGCCGGCACCGCGCCGCTGCTCGACGAGCTACGCGCCCGCGTGGATTATCAGTCCCTCGAGCAGCAGTTGATCGCGGCCCGGAACGCTCTCGAAAAAGACAAGCTCGCCCTCCAGCGCGCCATCGGCATGCCTCTCGATCAGAAATTCAATCTCAGCAGCGATTCGCCTTTCGCGCCCTTCGACTCGCTCGATGCCGACGCCCTCATCAAGCAGGCCAAGGAGAATCGCAAGGATCTCGCGGCTCTTGTCGAAGTCACCGCAGCCGCCGCCGAGCAGCGCAAAGCCGCCACCGCCGAGCGCCTGCCCACCGTCGAGGCCGACGCCGATTACGGCGACATCGGCGTAACGCTCGGCCACTCGCACGGCACCGTCGACGCGACGGCTACACTCAGCGTGCCCGTCTTTAAAGAATTCGCGCTGCGCGGCGAGGCCCAGCAGGCGCAAGCCCAGCTCGACGTCGCCCAGGCCCAGCTCAGCGACAAGCAGGCCCAGGTCGAGGCCGATGTGCGCGACGCCCTGCTCGATATCGCCTCTTCGCAAAAACTCGTTCAAGTCGCCGAGTCCAGCAGGTCGCTGGCCGACGAGGCTCTCAAGGAAGCGCAGGAGCGTTACTCGAACGGCGTAAGCGACAACCTGGCCGTCAGCCAGGCGCAACAGTCCGTGGCTCAGGCCGACGGACAATATGTGGCCAGTCTTTACCGTTACAACGTCGCCAAGCTCAGCCTGGCGCGCGCGCTCGGCGACGGCCAGAACTACAAGAAATTCGTAGGAGGGAAGTAAAGTGGCGGATCCAAAAAGATTGCCGGAACCGGACGATGCGGCCGCGGAGACAGAAATTGTGGCGCCGCCGTCCCGCCGCAGGGGCATTGTGATCGTCGTCATTCTCGTGGTGGCGCTCATCGCGCTTGGCGTCTGGTGGAATTCCACCTACAGCGAAGATACTGACGATGCCCAGGTCGACGGCCATCTCATCCAGGTCAGCTCGCGCATCAACGGCCATGTGCTCAAGGTCTACGTTGAAGAGAACCAGCAGGTCAAGGCCGGCGACCCCATCGCCGATCTCGATCCGCGCGATTACCAGGTTGCCGTCGAGAACGCCCAGGCCGCTCTTTCGAGCGCCCAGGCCAACGCCGCGGCTGCCAACGTCAACGTGCCCATCGCGCAAGTGAACACGACCAGCAATCTGAGCGAGGCCGACGCCGGCGTCAGTGGTGCACAGGCCAGCGTCTCCCAGGCCGAGCAGCAACTGGCCTCGGCTCGCGCGCGCGTGGCAGAGGCGCAAGCCAACTACATCAAGGCCAAGGCGGACCTCGCGCGCTACAAGCCGCTGGTCGCGAAGGACGTGATCAGCAAGCAGCAGTTTGACGCGGCCACCGCCGCCGCCGACGCAACGATGGCCGCTCTCGCCGACGCTCTCGCTGGCCAGAAAGCTGCCGAAGACGGCCTGCGCGTAGCCCACGAGCGCGAGCAAGAGGCGCAGGCGGCAAAGAGTTACGCGCAAACCGGCCCGCAGCAGGTGGCCGCGCAAAATGCCCGCGCCCGCCAGGCCGAAGCGCAGGTTCAGCAGGCGCAGGCCCAGCTCGATCAGGCCCAACTCAATCTCAGCTACACCAAAATCGTGGCTCCCGCCGACGGCATCATCACTCGCAAAAGCATCGAAGTTGACCAGAACGTCGCCGCCGGCCAGAATCTGCTCACCCTGGTCTCGCTCAACGACATCTGGATCACGGCCAACTTCAAGGAGACGCAGCTCAAGCACATGCTCGAGAAGCAGACTGTCGAGATTAGTGTCGATGCCACCGGGAAAAAATACAGCGGCGTCGTCACCCAGATCGGCGGCGCGACCGGCTCCGTGCTCTCGCTCTTTCCCCCCGAGAACGCCACCGGCAACTACGTCAAAGTCGTGCAACGCATCCCCGTGCGCATCGACTTCACCGATCTAAACCAGGAAGACCCCGACCACCAGCTCCGTCCCGGCCTCTCCGTCGAACCCAAGGTGCGCGTCAAGTAAGCCGACCTGCGTGCTCTTCCGCCGTTTCTGCTGCATCCCTGCAGTTGGGCTGAATTCAGGTCAAGGATGGCCGTCTATTTGTAAGGGATATGCTCGCTTAATGCCAAGACACGATGGACCCACGGAACCAAGGGACTCATATCGCCGCGAGGCTCTTGCACATCGTCAACTAATGTTTCGGTATGCTCATATCCGCTATTATCGTATGTGATTAGGTACTCTGGCGCATGGAGCACAATTATACCGCCATGGGTCAAAATGGCTCGGAAACGCCGCCCGGCATCAGCTATGAGTTCTGAATAGGCAGAGATAAATTCAGCATGAACCGATGCAAATTCATCTGCCGTCATCTCTGTAGTCATCCAGCTAAACGGTAGAAGCTTGGCGGCCTCGTGCGAGTCTGCAGGAAGCTGGCAGGACTTCTCCATGTCGTCCAAGACTCCGTAGACGTTTTTGGGTAGAGTGCCCCTAAAGGTTGGACAGTTGCTACTTGGATGCGTCGAGCATGGTGCGCAGGTTGGCGAGGGCTTTGTCCCAGTCCACAACTGTCGGTGGTTCTCTTACGTTTCGGCCGGTCGCGGTACTTCCGCCATCTCTCATAGCGGCCATGCTACAGAACCCCCTACCGTAATGGGGTCGGCCCGGCTTGCTGCACACCAAAACTCCTGCAGCTCTCCGTTTCCCGGTAGTCATAGCTCCACCACGTAAACGTGTTCGGCTGTGACATCGCTGCCGCAGTGACGGCAGGAGGTTGACCCGACGGGGCGCGGCTAGGGCCATCCATTCCTGCTGCTCCCCCAATGCGTTTCGCAGACCGGCGGTCCGCCAACGCCACAACGCTGCATCCCGAGTAACGTCGCCCGCCGCCGCAGATGCCGCAATTAATCCGCCGCCTACTGAGCTTTCGCGTCCGCGTGGATACCGCGCATCGTCGCTATGTATTCGTCGCCGCGAGACCGGCCACCATTTCGGTGATGTCCACACTGGTCATGGCTGCACCACCTTTCGGGCGTTCCCGGGTGACAGCTGCCGCAATTTCATCAACGGCGTAACCCATCGACACGAGACCAGACAGAGACCCACTGATTTGTTGGATTCGCCGAACCTGCCCCCCCATCCAGCAGTCCATCCGGGGCGACTACTCTCACGCCCACTCAATTCCAGCCATCAGCAGGATCCGTTTGGTATGATGCGTAGCCCGCGTCCTCAGATCCATCGCACAACCTCATTCGGTGCGGTCATAGCGGTGAGGAACCATTAAGCGTGCCAGTAGTGCGACATTCGGCGATCTGCTCGACAGTACACGCCTTCGTCCGACCGGCCCCACGTCCACCACCGGACACTCTTATCGGCAGCCGTAGACACACGGGCGACGATGAACCGTAACACGGTGTGACGGGGATTGCTGGCGGCGAACAGGTCCGCCAACGCTTCGCCGGTGGAGCGGATACGGTTCATCTCGATCGGCGCTGACTTCGCCACCTCAGATCGCCAAGACTTGACGCTACCCACGAAATCTGCCCTTGTCGACGTGAATTTGATTGTCATTTTTGTTTCCTTTCCGATTGGGTTGGTTGCCTTCTCGGTCCGGGTCAGTAGCTGTGACCCGGGCGGTTTACTTTCCGTTCAAGGCGCGGCGGACGCCGATAAAGACTGCGGCGATAGCCACACACAGACCGGTCATCGCGATCAGCAATGCGGTAATCATTTGTTCCCTCCCTCTGATGTCCGTTGGTGGATGGATCAGTCCAGTTGTCCTCGTGTTCGCAGGAATGAAGTCAGCGGACACAGCGAATCCCAGCCGTTCGCGAGGCCTCCGGGCTGTCTTCGCTTGGGCTGCGAGTTCCAGCGCCCGGTCACGGCGCGGACCGGTGAGCAGCGCGCCGCGTGATTCGCGTCGAGGACACAAGACTCAGATTGAGCGCTCGCGACGATCAGCGAAAGCAACGCGGACCGGGCACCCTGTTGCATGACGATCACCCGCGGAAAGGAAAATCGTTGTCCTGCAACACTTCGACGGCGACCTCGGCGGGTTCGCACTCATCCGAGTAGGCGTCGTAGAACGCGAAGTCCGCCAGGGTCCCGGCGAGTTGGACCGGCACCGGGACACCAACTCCCGATCGACCAGCGCGATCCATTGTTGAAATGTGAGGTCGGGCATTGTTGTTTTCTCCTTTCGGTTTTGATTGCCGGCACCTCCGGCGACGACTCGGATCAGCTCCGGCGCGTTCCTCCGGGACCGGTCTTGAATCGGCCGTCGATCTTCGCAGACGGTCACGAAATCGACCGAGGCCGCTCCGTGACTGGTCATGCGACAGTCGCCAACCGGCGCGGCGTCAGCCTTACTAGGCTTGCGGGCTTTCGCGGCGGCCTTCTCTTTGGCGGCGATGCTGGCTTCCAACTTCGCCAACAAATCCTACCGCCTGATTCCGTCGCGGCAACGGGTGTGGCGCTAGCCGCTTTCGCCTGCAACCATTTCTGCCACCGCCGCTGCGTACTGTCCCGATACAGGTTCGGGTCGAACGGGGCCACCAACTCCTCAACCAGTTGGGCCGCCATCTCCAGCTGCACGCGGATCAGGCGTGACCTGACGCTCCAACACAGCGGAAGTCGTCGGCCTCAACGGTCCGCCCAGATCAGGTTGTGAACAACCAGCGCCACACCGACAGGCCGTAACGCAGCTAATGGGTTCGCCGTGAAGCCGGTAACGAACTATCCCAACGAGTCCCGCACCCGCGCGAGCGCATCCCTCAACACGAAGTAGCTGTCCAAGGCTTTCTATGCCTGGCGCCACGTTCGGCTCCAGCAAATATCCCTTACCCAGCATCAGCGGGTCGATCTCCCCCGCACTTCAACACCGGCAGGAGTTCCAGATCCTTGGACGCTTCCGGTTCGCAGTCAGCCAGCTCGTCGTCGGTGATCAGCACCACCTGATCGCGTGCTCAGCACCCCTCAACAACTCGCCCTGCCCACAACCTCTTCGCATCGCTGGCAGCGCATCACCTGCGACACCCGCGACAGGGAAGCCGTCCCCATGCTCGTGGTACTGATGAAACCTCGTGTCGTGATCCTCAGTCGCGGCAAAGAGTTTCACCGGAATTGAAGCGAGCCCGAACTGCAGACTCATGTTCGCCATAGATTGCATCGTTTTCTCCTATCGCTTGGATACCGTCCCACATTTGGACAGTTGTTGTGGTTTGGTTTTGGCGTCGCTTAACTCCCGGCTCGTCGTGAGCCGGGCGCGAAAACCGTTTACTTACGAACTAATTCGGGTAGTACATCGCTGGTGACGATGGATCGGACACTGATGCGTTACGAGACATGCCAACTGACCCTGATACCGGAACATGGGTTCGGGGTGTAGACATGCCAGTACCCCGCACGTGCTAGGCACGTGGGGCAAGGCGAGTTGGTCCGGTGCCGTGTTAGCGTGTCGGCACCGAACCAGGCGGGCTGCTGCTGCTTTGGCTGACACGTGTCACGCGGCGACTGAGCCGGTACGCGGGTTGGTGCCTCGTTGGCGGTCGGGTGATTCTTGCGGACTCCTCGCGGGCCTTCACCAGAAAATCGTGGCGAAGCTGAACCGCCTTCACGGCGTGGTCCAGGGACACCAGGAGCTTCGCCAATTCGTCGATAATTCTCCAGGTCGTCCACGTTCTCCGTGAGCCGGTCCACCTGAGCGATAGCGGTCTTCTCCGTGATTTTCTTGTGAACCTGCGCGGCACCCTTGCCGCCTTTGCCCTTCTCGGCGGGCTTCTCGGCGTCGCCGCCTTCGCCACGTTGTCGACCGTGCTCTTGCTGACTCCGGCGATTGTCGCGACTGCCCGCAGGGACAGGCCCGAGCCGATCAGGAACACAATCCGAGCTTCCCGGGCTTCTTGTCCTTCAGCATTGGGAGGTCGGCGGCGATGCTGGTCACGTATTCCTGCCACGTCTTGAATCCCAGCACCTCATGCGCCTTGGTCTCCTGAGCTTCAGCAACCAGGAGTTGCAGCGCCGCGTGAGACTCGCAGATTTTCCCGGCCAGCGCACGGATTTTGGTGTCCAGGGTCTTGGCCTTGGCAACCTGCGCCTTGGTCGGGGCTTGCCTTCAGTCATTTTCGTTTCCCTTCTGATCAGGGGCGCGGATCGCCCCATCACCTATAAATTTAAGTCTCTCAGCAGCCCAACTAGCAAACGTTTCCGGACCCTGGAAACTGTCCAGAATTGGACGCTAAACGCCAGGTCAGGCCCAGATCGGCAGGACCCACCGGTACCTCCCACGGCTAACTCCATGACCCCATGACCAGACGAAAACGCCTGTGGCACAACGGAATTGAAAACCGTTGCAGCACAACAACATTCAACCCATAGACAACCAATGTAACCATCGCGTAACAATACGCCAAAGTCCTTGACAAAACGGGAACGCACTGGCGGAGCCGGTTCCCGCGTGAATGAGTTGCCGCTTTGGATTCCCGCGCCCGCCGCTTTGCCGTTACCGCGATGGTCAGCGGCTTATTCAGGTTTGCGTGTCGCGACAACTGCTAAGCAGTGACGCTCTGGAGGCGTCCGGCGGCGGTTACCTTCGCCGTGGAACGCTTGGACGATGACCAACCCAAATGACACAGCCGCGAATGTCCGTTTAGCGATCAACATCATGGCCGCCTACTTAGTTGGTGATGACCCGTCGTTGTCGTGGTCGAAGGTTGAACAATGTGCTGGCCCAGGAGTGCGGCACCTTCCGGTTAGTGCAAGGTTTCATCGCTCTGACGGGCATGCTCCTGCAAGAGTTCGAGTTTAATGTCGATCCACCTGTCGCTCCACAAACGA
>CAVXOO010000283.1:0-6039 GCA_963762945.1 uncultured Acidobacteriaceae bacterium
GAATTACATTGCCGCCCTAGGCGCGCTTACCGGCAATCAGGCAGTTGAAATGGCGGCTGCGGGACTGAAGGCAATTTACCTGAGCGGCTGGCAGGTTGCCGCCGACGCCAATCTCGGCGGGCAGATGTATCCCGACCAGAGTCTATATCCGGCCAATAGTGTTCCCGCCGTGGTCCGCGGAATCAATAACGCGCTGCTGCGGGCCGACCAGATTGCGCATGCCGAAGAGCGGGATTCGATTGACTGGATGTTGCCCATCGTGGCCGATGCGGAAGCAGGCTTTGGCGGAAACCTGAACGCCTTCGAGCTGATGAAGGCGCTGATCGAGGCCGGCGCTGCGGCGGTTCACTTCGAAGACCAGTTGTCGTCCGCGAAGAAATGCGGACACCTCGGCGGAAAAGTGCTTGTGCCCACGCGCGAAGCGATTCTGAAGCTGATTGCGGCACGCCTGGCCGCAGACGTTCTGGACGTGCCCACCATCCTGATTGCACGCAGCGATGCCGACGCAGCGCAATTGATCACCAGCGACTGCGACCCGAGCGACCGGCCGTTCCTCTCGGGCTCGAGAACCGTGGAGGGCTACTTCACATTCCGCGGAGGCATCGACGCCGCGATTGCGCGCGGCCTTGCCTATGCACCCTATGCGGACATGATCTGGTGCGAAACTTCGGAGCCGAACCTGAAGGATGCAAAGCGCTTTGCCAACGCAATTCTCGGCGAGTTTCCCGGTAAGTTACTGGCCTACAATTGTTCGCCTTCGTTCAACTGGAATGCCAAGCTCACGACACCGGAGATTGTTCGATTCCAGCAGCAGCTCGGAGAGCTTGGGTACCGGTTCCAATTCGTGACGCTGGCCGGCTTCCATGCGTTGAACCACTCCATGTTTGAGCTGGCCCACTCCTATCGCCGTGTGGGAATGCTGGCTTACGCGGAATTGCAGGAGCGCGAATTCGAGATGGCGGAGAAGTGCGGGTACTCCGCAGTCAGGCATCAGAGCTTTGTCGGGACGGGCTACTTCGACCGGGTTGCCACAACCATCGCCTCCGGCAATCTCTCCACGTGCGCGACGCCTGGCTCTACCGAAGCGGAACAGTTCGAAGACCCTTACGACCATGAATTACCTGTATTGAGCCAACCGATGCCCGGTCGCCGCATCGCGATCAGCAAGGAGCTATGAAGATGAGTTATGTTATCGAGATGTTGAACCCGATCCATTCACAGTACGCGGAGCAACGCGATGTACTGACCGCACCAGCCTGCGAGTTTTTGCGCGCCCTTCATCAGAAGTTCGAAGCGCGGCGTGTTGCGCTGCTGGAAGCGCGGCGCCAGCGCCAGGAACTCTTCGATCGCGGGCAATTCCCCGGCTTTCTATCGGCGACCGAGTCAATTCGGCAATCCTCCTGGACGGTTGCTCCGATTCCCACGGAATTGCTTGACCGGCGCGTGGAGATCACCGGGCCCACGGAACGGAAGATGGTGATCAATGCGCTTAATTCCGGCGCAAAAGTGTTTATGGCCGACTTTGAAGACGCCAATTCCCCAACCTGGAGCAATTGCATCGAGGGGCAGAGAAATCTTCGAGACGCGAATGCTCGCACCATTGAGTGGCAGTCGCCCGATGGCCGCACCTACAAGCTGAATGCGAATCCGGCGGTTCTCTTTGTGCGGCCGCGCGGGTGGCACATGGTGGAAAAGCACTTCGAGATCGATGGCTCGCCCATCTCCGCATCGCTCTTCGACTTTGGCCTGTACTTCTTCCACAATCACCGGATTCTTCTCGATCGGAATTCGGCTCCCTATTTCTATCTTCCGAAGATGGAAAGCCACCTGGAAGCGCGGCTGTGGAACGAAGTATTCGAGTTTGCGCAGGAGTCCGCCGGAATCCCCTCTGGGACAATCCGAGCAACAGTACTGATCGAAACCATTCCTGCGGCCTTCGAAATGGATGAGATCCTCTACGAGCTGCGTGACCACTCGGCGGGTTTGAACTGCGGCCGTTGGGATTACATTTTCAGCTTCATCAAGAAGTTTCGCAACCGTGCTGACTGCATGCTGCCGCAGCGCGGCGACGTGACAATGGAGCAGCCGTTTCTGCGTTCGTACGTGGAGCTTCTCATCCACACCTGTCACAAGCGCGGCATCCACGCCATGGGCGGCATGGCCGCACAGATCCCGATCCGCGACGACCCCGAGGCCAACGCGGAAGCCATGCAGCGCGTGCGCGAAGACAAGTTGCGCGAAGTCCGCGCCGGCCACGACGGAACGTGGGTCGCGCATCCAGGCCTTGTGCCGGTCGCGCAGCAGATTTTCGACGAACACATGCCGGGCAAGAATCAGATTCGTCCGCCGGCTGAAGCGCAGTCGCGAATCGCGGCGGAGAATCTGCTAGAAATTCCCAAGGGACGGATCACAGAACTCGGATTGCAGCGGAACATTGAAGTCGGGCTGCGTTATATCGAATCGTGGCTACGCGGCAACGGCTGTGTCCCCATCTATAACCTGATGGAAGACGCCGCCACGGCCGAAATCTGCCGCGCCCAGCTGTGGCAGTGGATTCGCTACGGCGCCAGGCTCGACGATGGCCGCGTCGTCACCTCGGTGCTTTTTGAAAAGCTGCTAGCCGGGATACTGGAATCAATCGGAAACACAGCCGGCATCGAGGCCTTCGAAACCAGCCGATTCAGGCGAGCTGCTGAGATCGTAAGTCAACTCAGCGAAGGAGAATTCTGCGAATTCCTGACCACGAGGGTATCGGAGGATCTGCTCTGAAGCAAACTTAGTCGTTCCCCAGCAGACCGGGTAGGGCAACCAGCTGCAGCGCTGCTTCTCCGGTATGACTTACACCCTTGTTGAAACCTTCGGGCGGCTGGGACTGATTGATACTAACCGTCGGGAAGTTCGGTTGATATCGTCGGCTCCCGGCTGCCCGAGATCGGCGCCGTCGTACGAGTAAGCGCACTCTCGATCCCGCCCCGGATGAATCTGGCTCATCTTATATGCCAGATTTTTCGGCCGGCGGAGCACTGCGAAATCCATGCCGTGCCTGCGCGGCGGATCCCGGTCCCGACCGGTTACTGCCTCTCCGGTCACTTAGAACTCGACAAGTACCGCGCCTCCGGCTTTCCCCCAAGAAACTCAGTGTGTGCGAGATATGCAGACGAGCCGGCGTTTCCTTCGAGAGCACGGGTGTCCGCAAATGACATGAAAATGTCCGCTCAGGACCTGTCGCGCCGTACATTCGCTTTTGTAGTGTATGCGAATTGCTTTCTGAGGCCAGATTCGGATCGGCCAGATTCGAAGAGGAGAAAACATATGCGTTACTCCCAACAAATGGAACCCGCTCGGAAACGAATTATCTCCCCCTACCTCTGCGCCTTCGTGGCGTTGGTCGCATGCGCACTATTTGCAGCTGGCGGGCTGCTTAGCGCGCAGACAGGTGGAACAGGCGCCATCAGCGGCGCGATCACAGACCCCGCCGGTGCAATGGTGGTGGGCGCCCACGTCAGGGTTACGGATGTGGGCACCGGCTCCGTGCGAACCTCGCAGTCCAACGACAGCGGGCTGTATCTTGTGTCCCTGCTTCCGCCGGGGCAGTACAAGCTCGAAGTCACGAAACAAGGGTTTAAGGCGGCATCGTCGCCGAGCGTGCAGGTAGTCGTGGCGGAGACGACGGTTCTGAACATCGGAATGCAAACCGGCGCGGTGACTGAGACCATTACCGTGGCATCTTCCAACGTGGAATTGCAGACCGAATCGAGTGAATTGGGGCGCGTGACGGATTCCCAGATGCTTGAGAATCTGCCCCTGGTAACGCGTAACTTCACGCAGATTATCGGCCTGAACGCAGGTGTCTCCCAGGAGGTCAACAACGCGGGGAGTGTGGGCAGAGGCGGTGGCAGCCAGGAGGCCAATCCCGCGGGCGGAAGCATCATGAGCCAGGGAGCGACCTCGACCGACAACAACTTTGAGATGAACGGCCTCACCATCAACGACGTCCAGGGATCATGGATTTACTCGCAAGGAATTCCGGCTCCCAATCCCGACACCATCCAGGAATTCAAAGTGCAGACGGCACTGTACGATGCCACGACCGGGCGCAACGCCGGAGCCAACGTCGATGTGATTACCAAAGGCGGCGGCAACGACTTCCATGCGTCGATGTTCGAGTTTCTCCGCAACGAAGATCTGAACGCCAACGACTGGTTTACCAAGAGCTTTGGCGAGCCGCGCGGCATTCTGCGGCAGAATCAATATGGTTTTACCGCGGGTGGTCCATTGGTCAAAAACAAGGTTCTGCTCTTCGGTTCCTGGCAGGGCACACGGCAATACAATGAAACCGACCCGGCGAACCATAAGGTAGTCTATGAACCTCCCATTACCGACGACCGGTCGTATGCGGGGTTGGGAAAGGTCTTCGGCGGCGATGAGGGCTACCTTTACGCCGCCTACTACCCCTACCTTGGCGCCTTCGACAATCAAGTGATCGCCGCCAATGGCTCAAATATCGCTACCCAGGCTTACAACCTGCTCAATGTCAAGCTGCCCAATGGCCAATACATGGTTCCGTCGGCGACCAAGATCAACCCTTCCGCCCCCGGCGGATTCGAATCGTCGGGCGAGGCGTTTATTCGCGCTCCCGGCTTCTTCAATGAAAACCAATGGATGGCAAACGGAGACTACCTGGTGTCGGACCGCAATAAGATCGCGGTTCGCTACTTCGGTGCGTCCAGCAACCAGGAGTGGTCCACGCTATACGAGACGCTGGGCAATCCGCTTTATCAGCCGGAGCGCTTTGATATCTCTTCGATCGAAGATACCTTCACCCTGAGCCCCACTCTGGTGAATTCATTCCTGGTCGGTTTGCACAGGTCAACATCGAACCAGAGCTACGGCAATGCCTATACCTTCTCGAGCATCGGCATGACCCCGCCGGCAGACGACCTGGTGGATAACAACTACCCCAACATCTGGATGATTTCCGATGGCTTCCAGACGGGCACAACTTCGGCAACGTACTTCCTGGAGGAAGAGGAGCAATTCAGCGACACGTTGTCCTGGGTCAAAGGAAAACACCAGATCACCATTGGCGGGGGCTATACCTACGGCAGGGATAACATGGGGAAATTTAACTTCGAGGGCTATGTGATTCCGCTTACCTGGGCCGATTTTCTGCTGGGGCAGGCAAACGTATATGGCTCCGGATTTAGCAACATTTACGAGACCTACGCGGGCTTTGGGAACTTCCTGCGCGACTGGCGATACAAGGATGCCGATGGTTTCATTCAGGACGACTATGTAGTGGCGAGGCGTCTCACGGTTAACCTTGGCTTGCGCTGGGAGCACATAGGCGACCTCGGCTCTGCCAACGGCGGGGGCAACGTGGATGTTTCGCAGATCAATCCCAATCCGCCCGCAGGGGGCAGTTACAACGGCTACATCGTGAACTCCAATTACAAAGGACCTACCCTGCCGGCCGGAGTGATCCAGGGGAAGAACACTTTCGGGTTCAATGGCGACGGCCAGAATACATGGAATCCGCGCGTGGGATTTTCCTGGTTGCTGCCGGGCACGGATCGATTTGTTTTTCGTGGAGGCGTAGGCATGTATCACTCCACGACCGAGGGCCAGATGAATCTGCTGCTGTGCGCGGAACAGCCCAGCGGTATATGGGCCATCTTCACAGGAGCGTACAACGGGGCTTCATCCGACGCCAATCCCTTCGAATACACTCCGAGCTTCCCTGTATTTGCGCCTTACTCCCCCTCAACCAACTACACCCTGTCTGCGCTGGGTGCGGGATGGCGTCCTCCGACAATCTATCACTATAGTCTTGGGCTGCAATCCAAACTGCCGGGCGGCGCCATCTTAGACGTCGCGTACGCCGGAGCCCGCGACCTGCACACCATTCTGGGCAGATCGATCAACCAGGCGTCTCTGGCCTCTGCCTCAAATCCGATTCGCGGCCAGACCACAAATACCGTTGCGAACATCCCCCAGCGCGCGCCCTATCTGGGGTGGACAGCGAACACGATGTATTAC
>CAVXOO010000284.1:0-4502 GCA_963762945.1 uncultured Acidobacteriaceae bacterium
CCTCTGATATCTTGCCATGAGCGACGCCGTTTCTCCCCGATAACCCGCAATATTCTCGGGCTGAGGCATTGCGCAAGCAAACGGTCACGCATACTTTCATTTTGCTTTTCCATAACTACCCCCACTCAGAATTTCTTTCATTGCCCGTTTCGCATAATGATTGCGGACTTCACGGTGCCCTCAAACACCCTACGACTTCTGCGATCTCCGCCAGCGACAAGTCCTCAAGAAAATACAGGACCAGTACTTCGCGATGCTAGATTCCGATCTCGATTCAGCGCCGCGTGGACCGCCGCCGCATCTTCTTCGGCGAACGACGGCTCCTCGGCCTCCTGAAAATCCTCGAGTTGCACCTTCTCCGCCTGCTCGCGCGAGTAGTTTTTGCGGATTCGATCCACCGCGATTCCATGCGTGATCGAGTACAGCCACGGCTCGCAAGCGCCGGGGTCTTTCAGCTTGTCGGATTCCGCGAAACACCTTGATCCAAACGTCTTGAAGAACATCGAGCGCGCTGTCCGGTGCGCCGGTCAGGCTGGCCGCGTAATAGAGCAAGGGCCGCTCCATCACCGCGATCAGGTCCTCGAATGCGCCCTTTTCGCCGCTCTGGCAACGCAGCGCGAGCCACTCGTACGGCGCTCGGTCCTGTTTTCCATTTGCTTTCATCATATATGTCGAAGCAGGGCGCGGCGGGTTCAATCGGGGAGAAGGAATTTTGTCCAGATCACGCAAAAAGGGCTGCCCTCTTCGAGCAGCCCCTGCATTCTCGATTCCCTGCTTCCCTGCTTCTTTACGCCGGCGAAGGCGAACCCTCCGCAATGCTGCCCGCGCCGCCGCGGCTCTCAGGCTTGAGCACCTGCTGCTGCGGGCTGTCGTCGCCGTCCGTGGGTGAGGCCAGCGAAGAGCGCATCGGAGGCAGTTCCTTGCCTTCGATCAGCAGCCTCAGCTCTTCGGAGTCGATGGTCTCGCGCTCGAGCAAAGCCGCCGCGATGCGGTGCATAGCGTCTGCGTTTGCCTCGACAATCGTATGCGCCGACTGGTACGCCTCGTCGATCAGGCGCCGCACCTCGAGATCGATCTGCCGCGCCGTTTCCTCAGAGAAGTCGCGGTGCTGCGCAATCTCGCGGCCCAGGAAGATCTGCTCTTCCTTCTTGCCGAAAGTCAGCGGCCCCAGGCGGCTCATGCCGTACTCGCACACCATGGAGCGCGCCAGTTCGGTGGCCCGCTCGATGTCGTTGCCCGCGCCCGTGGACATCTGCTTGAGGAAGATTTCTTCTGAAACCCGCCCGCCGTAGAGCATGGCCAGCCGCGTTTCCAGATATTCGCGCGTGTAGTTGTGGCGATCGTCCGGCAGGTGCACCGTCACGCCCAGAGCCATGCCGCGCGGAATAATCGTCACCTTGTGCACCGGGTCGGAGTGCTCGCGCTTTACCGACACCAATGCATGACCGGCCTCATGATATGCCGTCACGCGTTTCTCCTCGTCGGAGAGCAGCATCGACTTGCGCTCGGCGCCCATCAGCACTTTGTCCTTGGCCAGTTCGAAATCGTACATGGTCACTTGCTTGCGATTCATGCGCGCCGCGTTCAGCGCCGCCTCGTTCACCATGTTGGCCAGATCGGCGCCACTGAAACCCGGCGTGCCGCGAGCCAGCACGTTCAGATTCGTGTCGTCGCTCACCGGAACTTTCTTGATGTGCACCTTCAGCACTTCCTCGCGCCCGCGCACATCCGGCAAACCCACCACCACACGCCGGTCGAAGCGCCCCGGCCGCAGCAGCGCGGGATCGAGCACGTCGGGGCGGTTCGTCGCCGCCACCAGAATCACTCCGTCGTTCGACTCGAAGCCGTCCATCTCCACCAGCAACTGGTTCAGCGTCTGCTCGCGCTCGTCGTGTCCGCCGCCCAGTCCGGCCCCGCGATGGCGGCCCACCGCGTCGATCTCATCGATAAAGATGATGCACGGCGCGTTCTTCTTGCCCTGCTCGAACAGGTCGCGCACGCGGCTCGCGCCCACGCCCACGAACATCTCCACAAAATCAGAACCGGAGATCGAAAAGAACGGAACATTGGCCTCGCCCGCCACGGCCCGCGCCAGCAAAGTCTTGCCCGTGCCCGGAGGCCCCACCAGCAGCACGCCCTTGGGAATGCGCCCGCCCAGTTTTTGAAATTTCTGCGGTTCGCGCAGGTACTCGATAATCTCTTTCAGCTCTTCCTTGGCCTCATCCACCCCGGCCACGTCTTTAAATGTCACCTTCTTCTGCTGCATCGAGAGCAGGCGCGCGCGGCTCTTGCCGAACGACAGCGCCTTGTTGCCGCCTGACTGCATCTGGCGCAGCATAAACAGCCACACCAGGATGATCAGCACGATCGGGCCCACGTTGTACAGCAGCGGAATCAGGAAGTTACTCTGCTCGGGCTTGATGTTGCAGGTCACCTTGGCCGTCACCATCGCCTTCAGCAGGTCGTCGTAGTTGGGCGGCAGCGTGGTGTGGAACTCGTCTTTCGGCGAGGTCTTCAGATGGCCCTTCAGGTCGTTGGCCTGGATGGTGACATCCTGCACCTGGCCGTTCTGCACCTTTTCGTAGAGATCGGAGTACGAGTACTCCGCATCCTTGTTCATGCCGGAGCTCTTCGACACGATCGCCCACAGCATCAGAAGGCAGATGCCGATAAACACCCAGAACATGATATTTTTAACGCTTGAGTTCACCCGCAACTCCTTGATTGGGATAAAGGGAAAAAAGCTAATCGAGCCCTTGCGCCGTCGTCCCCGGCAAAATCACCCATCTAATAGACGCATGAGCGCCTGTTAAAGTGGCAAAAATAGACAATTCCTCCGGGGCACACTTGAATCGGGCCGCCAGAGGAAGCAGTATCAAGATTGTACTCCCTGGCTGGAAAAACTTGCATCCGTTCCGCTGCCGCGGAGGGCCAGAACCCCTTGCTTTACTTTGCTTTTGAGTGGTTTTGGGACCGGGGCGGGTGGCCTTCGGTCGCGGTTTCCTCGGCGGTAATCGTCAGCCCGCAGAACGGCTCCAGCTCCACGCCCTGCATCCACAAAATTTGCCCGCCGGCCTCAAGCACCGGCCAAATCGTTCGCTCCGTCCCCGTAACATGCTTGCGCTCCAGCACTTCCTTCACCTTGCGCGGCCCGCCGGAGTAGCGCAGCCGCACTCGGTCGCCAGCTCGCCAGTTGCGCAGGATCGCCGTCCGCAGGGTGGCTTCTTCACCAGCCTGGCCCTCTTTAGTTACTTTAGTTAGATATTTCTCGATCCGCAGCCGCATTCCGAATCCCGGCGCATCGATTACGCCGGGGATTGTCGCACCATGCTGTACCCGAGCCGCTGTCCTATCTCCTTAGCTGCCCCGCTCCGGAGCCGCGGAAAATCTGAACTCCCGTGCCGTCCGCTCTGCGCCAGAGGCCCTGCCGCAATGTGAGCCGTTGCCCGGCGCGGCCATCCAGGGCCAAATGACCGCACCGCTTCCGTCGCGGCAAAATCGAGCGCTACACCAAGCTGATTAGCGGCGTGGCGCAACAACCTGCGTTGCAGCGCAGGAGCGAGCACCGTCAGGCGAGCCGTTTCCATCGCCAATCCTGCTCCAGCTCCTGAACCAGCGGCGCGGCCGCCGCCGCGTACAGGCCGGCCGGGAAGAATCAGTTGCGGCGCGAGGCGCGCCAGCTCCGCGCTCCACCACGCCTCCTCATCGCGCGCCAGCTCCGCCATCTGCGCCAGATGCTCGCGCAGCCGCGGGTTCCAGCCTTCGAGCAGCGGCAGCAGCTCGTGGCGAATGCGGTTGCGCGTATAAGTCAGATGGCGGTTCGAGGAGTCCTCGCGCCAATCCTGGCCCAACGAGCGCAGATAAGCCTCAATCTCCGCCCGCGTCGTGCCGAGCAGCGGCCGAATAATACAGCCCTCAGCGTACCCAAGCTTCGGGCTGATCCCCGCCAGACCCTCCGTCCACGCCCCGCGCAGAAACTTAGCCAGAACCGTCTCCGCCTGATCGTCGAGCGTATGCGCCGTCGCCACTGCATCGAGCACCACGGCGTGGGGCGCCACGGAGTGGAGCAGACCTTTGGACAAGAGTTCGCGGAACCACGCATAGCGCAAGCGCCGGGCAGCCTCTTCGATCGTCTCCGCCGCCTTGCCCGATTTCGCATCGGCCAACGCTTCCTGAGCGACATCCACGCATGCCTCGTGAAATGGAATGCCGAGCTTTGCCGCCAATTCACGGCAGAATGCGAGATCCCCGTCAGCCTCCGCGCCGCGCAGCCCGTGGTGCAGGTGCGCGGCATGAAGCACCAAGCCGAGCTCCTCGCGCCGCGCCGCCAATGCCCGCAACAGCGCCACCGAATCCGCGCCACCAGAAAGCGCAACCGCCAGCTTCATTCCGGGTTTGAGCAGAGTGGTCTCGATGGCTAGCGAGATGGCTTGCGGGGAGCGCACCAGTGGATGATTGGCCTGAAGAGGACGCCTTTCGAATCGTGAGCGCCGGGATCGCTT
>CAVXOO010000285.1:0-3110 GCA_963762945.1 uncultured Acidobacteriaceae bacterium
CGGAAAGACCATTGGGCTGAAGGTGAATGGGCTGGGCGGGAGAGGGATTTCGACGCATGCTGCGCTGACGCTGGCGATTGCCGAACGGCTGCAACAGGCTGGAGTGAAGCCGGGCAACATTCTGGTGTGGGATCGCAACGCGCGCGATATAGAGGCCTGCGGCATGACGGTAAACACCGATTCCAGTCGCATGCGGTGCTTCGGAAACGACGTGGGCGGTTACGAGGACCAGGCAGTCCAGTGCGGCTCAGTACAGTTGCGCCTTGCGAAGATTTTGACGCGCGAGTGCGCGATGGTGATCAATCTGCCGATTCTCAAAGATCACCAACTGGCGGGCGTGACTTTCTCCATGAAAAACATGTATGGGGTGGTCGACAAGCCGAACTTGTTGCACGCAAACGGATGTAACCCCGGAGTGGCGGATGTGAATGCGATTGCCGAGGTGCGCAACAAGGTGAGGTTCACGATTGGCGACGCGATCTCATCGGTGTACGACGGCGGTCCCGGCTTTCATCCCGAGCGGCTGTGGTATCCGAATGCGCTGGTGGTGGGCGAAGACCGCGTGGCGATCGATCATATCGCCTGGGGAATGCTTGAAAAGCAGCGCGCCGCGGCAGGAATGCCCACGCTCGAAGCGGCGGGACGGAAGCCAGTGTACATTGCCACAGCGGCCGATGCGGCGCACGGGCTGGGAACGTGCGATCCGGGGCGCATCCGGCTGGTTGAGGTGTAGGTAGCAGCGGAGTTCGCGGTGTTGGCGGGGTTCGCGGAGCTAGACCGGCGGCTTTACGCAGTACCGGATTGACGTGCGGCGGATTGGGAACGCCGGAGAAAGACTGACGAAGAGGGCGACGATGGCCGGTGACGGCGAGGAACTCGTAAAGCTCGATCAAGGCGCGGCGGCGAAGATGACGCGGCGCGAAGCTCTGCTCGAGCTTTTGCGCGTGGGCGGCGTGGCGGCGGGCGCGGCAGGGACGGCATACTGGTTGAGCGAACGCAGCAGCCGGCCTGTCGCCGGCCAGGCCGTGCAGGCAAGGCGCGATCATCGCGTGGCGGTCGCTGCGGAGTGGCCGCAAATGACGGTTGTTCAGGGCGGCGAGCCACGGGCATTGGCGAAGCAGGCGATTGAGAATCTCGGCGGCATGGGCCGCTTTATCGCCAAGCAGGATGTAGTGGTTCTGAAGCCGAACATCGCATGGGATCGCACGCCGGAGCAGGCCGCGAATACCAATCCCGAGTTGGTTGCGGAAGTGGTGCGGCAGTGCTGGCAGGCCGGCGCCAAGCGCGTGATTGTGACCGACGTGAGCTGCAACGAGGCGCGGCGGTGCTTTGAGCGCTCGGGCATCGAGGCTGCAGCGCGGGCCGAGGGCGCCGAGGTGATCCTGCCCGATCCCGAGGGTTTTCGCGAGGTGGAGATGGGCGGCGTGGTGCTGAAGAATTGGCCCGTCTTTGCGCCGTTCCTCGAAGCCGACAAGGTGATCAACCTGCCCATTGCAAAACATCACGCGTTGTCCGGCGCGACGCTGGGCATGAAGAACTGGTACGGGATTCTCGGCGGCGAGCGCAACCGGTTGCATCAGCAGATTCACCAGAGCCTGGCGGATCTGGCCAATTTTATGCTGCCCACGGTGACTTTTTTAGACTGCTACCGGATCTTGCTGCGCAACGGGCCGACGGGAGGGAATCTGGAAAACGTGGCGCTCAAGAAGACGCTGGTGGCGGGAACCGATCCGGTGGCGATCGACGCGTATGTGGCGAAAGCTTACTGGGATCTGGATGCAGACAAGATGCCGTATCTCGCAATGGCTGAGGCGCGCGGGCTGGGGACAGCGGATTTTGCGTCGCTCAACGTCAGGGTGAGCCAACTGGGATGACAGCGAAAGTCCGACCTGCTGGCGCCGGTTCATTCAAAGCCCAATCCCTCAGGACAAAAGGCTGGCTCAACTTCGTTGTTGTGAGCAGATGATTTCCTTCGCAAATTCCTCCCTCCAAATAGGGATGGGTTTACTTTGCGGATGGGGAGTGATACTTTGCAGAGAATCCCGCTAGATGCCTATTCAGGATAGGAGAACCACAATGTTTTGCCCTTCTTGTGGCACAGAGTCCGTTCCGGACCAGAGATTTTGCAAGAATTGCGGAGCTGCGTTGCGCGCCGCGGGTGACACGCAAAACGCTCCGGCGGTGGCGGCGGCGCCAGCCCCGCAATTCGTCCCTCCGCCGGCACAAGCGCCGGTGCAGTATGTGCCTCCGCCGCCGGCAGGGCCGGTGCAATATGTGGCTCCGCCCATGCCAATGGGCTACACGCCGCCACCTGGGTATGCAGCGTATCCGCTGATGGTGCAGACGGCCCCCAAGAGCACGGCCCTTCGCAACGTCGCGATCATTCTTGTCGTTCTTATTGCGTTGGGCTCCTACGCCGTTTACTACTTTCGCAATGGCAGAACGGTGACCATCGGAAGCAAGGACCAGGTAGTCTATTCCGGCTCGGCGACGCAGGACCAGGCCATCGCACTCGGGAATGCGCTCAAGACCGATGGATATTTTCAGGATCGCGGAGTGACGGTGCTATTGAAGATGGGCGCGGGCGGCACAGTGATGTCGTTTGTGGTGCAGGATGGCTACTGGAACCAGCCCGGGACACTCCCCGAGTTCGAGGAGGTTGTGCGCGAGGTGGCGTCGCCGGTGGGCCTCCTTCCCGTGAAGTTGCAGTTGATGGACACCAAATTGGACGTCGAGAGAACATCGACCGTGGGCGAGGCGCAGTTCACTGGCGGCGACGCGGTCTACTACGAGGGCAACGCGACACTGGCGGAAGCGCAGGCGCTGGGCCAGCAGTTGCAATCGCTTGGATTCTTCACAGGCAAGGGAGTCAACGTTTTTCTGGTCCGGCACGACGACGGCACGACTCTCGCCTATGTGGTTTCCGATGGCGCGTGGGACGATAACGACATGGTGAACGATTTTGAAATCCTGACGCGAGGCGTGGCGCCAACGATTGGCGGACTGCCGATCGAGATGCGCATGGTGAACACGACGCTGGTGGTGGAGAAGGACGAGAGGATCGAGTAAGGCGAGTGCGCCACGGTGTGCGGGCCAGATCAAGGACCAGC
>CAVXOO010000286.1:0-3178 GCA_963762945.1 uncultured Acidobacteriaceae bacterium
AAGCTCGCCCATCCGCCGCAGGTCGATGGAACCTTTCAGAATTTCCAGGTTCCCGGCCGCCGCGCGCCCGATGGAACCGTGACGACGCCTCTCGAGTTCTCGACCGATGTTGCGGTCATCGCCTACAGAATTCCCGATGGCGACAAAACCCAGCAGGAACTCAATCCGAAGATAACGGCGAGCGCCGCAGCACCGAATTCCGCAACGCCCGATCTGCCCGCACTCTCCGATGGCGATGTGAATACTATCGCGCTCGATCTCCCTGCCTCCACCGCCAGCAACGAGTCCACACCCGGACACGAATCTTGGGTCGAATTCGACTACGGCCATCCGCAAACCATTCAGGCCGTCACGCTGGCCAGCCTCAACGATGCCATCAGCGTCTTCGATCATCAGACCGCTGCCATTCCGCCCTACCTTGAAGCCAGCGACGACGGCCAGAGCTTCCACAAGATCGCCGACATTCCCTTCAGCAGCATTGTGGAGCGCACGGCTTCGTTCGCTCCCGTCACCGCGCGGTATTTCCGCCTCGTCTATCCCGCCCAACCCGCCCCCATCGTCGAGCACGACCACAAAATCACCGAACTGGTGCTCTCAAGTGGCGCGCGCGTGAACGAATTCGAGAAACGCGCCGGCTACGCCAACGCACGCGACTTCTACACCATCGCCGATCCCAACGTTGCGCCAGAATTCATCGTGGCGCAGTCGGACGTGGTCGATCTGACCGGCAAGATGCAACCCGATGGCACGCTCAACTGGACGTCTCCCGCCGGCACATGGGCGATCCTCCGCATCGGTTCCTCGCTCACCGGCCACGAGAACGGCCCCGCCCCCGCCGAAGCCACCGGCCTCGAAGTTGAACAAGCTCAACCGCGACTATGTGAAGAATTACGTCAACGGCTACTTGAAAATGTATGCCGATACTGTTGGTCCGGAGATGATGGGCGCGAACGGCATCTCGTGGATGCTTACCGACAGCATCGAAGTCGGCCCGCAAAACTGGACCGATCGCATGCTCGAAGAATTTCACGAACGGCGCGGCTACGATGCGCTTCCCTGGCTCCCGGCGCTCACCGGCGTCATCATCAAGAGCACCGCGGACACGGATCGTTTCCTCTGGGACTTCCGCCGCACCATCGGCCAGTTGATGGCCGAGAATCACTACGGTGCAATTGCTGAAGACCTGCACGCACATGGCATGCGTTACTACGGCGAAGCGCTTGAATATCATCGTCCCTCGCTCGGCGACGACATGGAGATGCGCAGCCGGACGGACGTTCCTATGGGCGCGATGTGGACCTGGGCGGGGCAGCCGGGGCCGGATCTCGATTACTTCGCCGACCTGCGCGGCGCGGCGTCCGTGGCGCACATCTACGGCCAAAATATTGTCGGCGCGGAATCGATGACCTCGCGCGGTCCGGCCTGGTCCTTCTCACCCAACAATCTCAAAAAAGTTGCCGACCTCGAATTCGCGCTAGGCGTCAACCGCTTCGAGATTCACGAGTCCACGCACCAGCCCGTGGCCGATCTGGCGCCCGGTCTCACGCTCGGACCTTACGGTCTCTGGTTTAATCGCAACGACACCTGGGCCGAAGAGGCGCAGCCCTGGATCACCTACCTGGCGCGCTGCTCCTGGATGCTCCAGCAGGGACATTTCTCCGCCGACGTAGCCTACTTCTACGGCGAAGAAGGCCCGCTCACTGCGGTTCTTCGGCTGGTCCGGGTTGCCCGACGCGCCGGACGGCTACGCCTTCGACTTTGTGAACAGCGACGTGCTGCTGCACGAGTTGAGCTTCAAAGACGGCCGCCTCGTCACGCCCGGCGGCATAAGCTATCGCATCCTATATCTCGGCGGCCGCAGCCAGCGCATCACGCTGCCGGTACTGCGCCAGTTGAAAAAACTGCTCGAACAGGGCGCGGTGGTGGTGGGCAACCGGCCCACAGACTCGCCCAGCCTCGCCGACGATCCGGCGGAATGGAAGAAGATTGCGGACTCGCTGTGGGGCAGGGAATCCCATCCGCACGGCATACGCAGAATCGGAAAGGGCCGGCTCTACATCGGCGTCACGCCTGAAGAGGCTCTGGCCGCACTCAGCATTCCGCGCGATTTCGACTACATCAAGCCAGAACCGGACGCGAACCTGATGTTCGTGCATCGCAAGCTCGGAGACGGTGACATTTATTTCGTCGACAATCGTTCCGACCGCGCTGAAGATGTGAACGCGACCTTCCGCGTCGATGGAAAAACGCCGGAGCTGTGGGATGCGGCGAGCGGAGCGACGCGACCCGCATCGTATTCCATTGCCAACGGCCGTACCACAGTCCCGCTGCATCTCGAACCTTACGGAACCACTTTCGTAGTCTTCCGCGAGCCAGCCAAATCAGCTTCTCGCACGTTGCCCGAGCCCAAAGATACCGTCGTTGCAGGAGTTGACGAGGCGCTCAATCGAGATTGGGCCGTCAGCTTCGAACCCAACCGCGGCGCTCCTCAGACGGCACAATTCGACCGGCTCATCTCCTGGAGCGAATCACCGGATCAGGGTGTCAAATACTTCTCCGGTTCCGCCACCTATGCGAAGACGATCGAGATTCCCGCGAGCGCCTTCACGCCCGCAGCGCATCTCTGGCTCGATCTGGGCGACGTTGAAAATATTGCGGACGTGACCGTGAACGGAAAATACCAGGGGATCGCGTGGAAGACGCCGTTCCGCATCGATGTTACCAACGCTCTCGTGCCTGGCTCTAACCAGATCGATGTGCGCGTCACCAACTTGTGGGTCAACCGCATGATCGGCGACCAGCAACCCTGGGCCCTCAAGAAATACACATTCAGCGCTTTCACGCCCTACAAAGCCGACTCGCCGCTGCTGCCGTCAGGTCTGCTCGGGCCGGTGCGTTTGTTGTCGGTTACCGCACCGTAATTGCTGGATCAAAAAACACTTGCATTTTGCAAAGGAAATCGGGAAAAATCGAACTGCGGCATTCCCCAATTCCCCGTTTTCGCCGCCCCAATTGGGCAAAAGGCAGGAGGTCACCATGAGCAGTGTGCGGGTGCTGGTGGGAACGCGCAAGGGCGCGTTCGTTCTCACCTCTGACGGCAAAAGAAAAGACTGGCAAGTAAGCGGGCCATTTTTTGCCGGCTGGGAGATCTACCACATGAAAGGCTCCCAGGCCGATC
>CAVXOO010000287.1:0-6955 GCA_963762945.1 uncultured Acidobacteriaceae bacterium
GAAGCGCTCCAGATTGTGTTCCAGAAAGAACTCGCGAAAGAAAATTGGATTCTGATGCTGCACGGCAATGAACCAGGGCAGCACCATGGCGAAATAGAGCACGATGCCCGGCCACCACAGAGAGCGGCGAAGAATGCTCCACTCTTTGCGCAGAAAAGCGAAGGCGACGATGATCAGGATGGCGAGAAACGGCGCCACCGGGCCCTTGGCCAGCGTGGCAAGGCCGGTAAAAAAGTAGATGTCGTAGAGCCAGAACTTGGAATCTGTTTCGTACCACGCATACCAGCCCAGCAGCCCGATGGCGAGCGGCGCGGCCATCTGCATATCGGTGGAAGCGCCGCGCGCGAAGCCCATGATGCCGGCGCAGGCCACCGTAATCAGGGCAGCATCAAGATGTCCGCCGGGGCGGAATCGCCGCATGTGCAGGTAGATGAGCGCCGCCATGATGAAGCCAAAAGTGGTGCTGGGAAGGCGCGCGCTCCAGTCGTGTACACCGAAATCCTGAAAGAGAAACATGGCGCGCCAGTAATACAGCGCGGGTTTTTCCAGCCAAGGATGACCGTAGAGATATGGAGTAACGCAGGCGTCGAGGCGCCCCTTGAGCGTGTGCGCCGAGTCGAGGCGCACCAGCATTTCGTGCGCGATCTGGGCGTAACGCGGCTCATCGGCTCCCACCAGGCCCAGGCCGTCGCCGCCCAGCAGGGGAGTAAGCCCGTAGACAAGGAAAAAGATGGTAAAAGCGAGAAAGATCCCCGCTTCGCAGAGAATGCTCCAGCGCGGCATGCGCCCACGCCAGCCTGCGGATTGATCGGGAGCCGAGGGTCCTGCGGAAAATCCCATCTAAGCCATTGCTCCGGATGCGCGCCGCCGCGCACTTCATTCGGGCGTAATTCCTGTTTCGGCGCAGGACGAATGGGGGAGGACCTGGCCCGCATACCGGCCGCGTCTTTTGCGGCGCGGATAGGTTGCAAAAATGCGACAGGGACAAGGCTAACAGATTTCCCCGGGGTTCCGAAGCGGGCCCGGATCTCAAGCGGGATGAGTGGCTTTTCCTGGCCTCTTGCTCATCGCGTGCCTAATTCGGCAAGGCTTTTGGCTCTGTCTCTTGATCCGGCCCGTGAGTACTGATGATTGGTGCCCTATCCATTCCGCGTTTTGTGCGGAATGGGTGGGAACGCACGACACCATTTGAGGGCCGGATCAGTAGGGCTTTCGGTCGATGGCTTCCGCTTGCGCTTTCGCAGCGGCAGAATCGCGAGCGGCGCTGCGCCCAGCCGCGGATTTGCGCGACCTGCTCATCAGCTCGTCGATGCGCGCCTGGAAACGCCCGGAGCGGTCGGCGATAAAGCTTAATTCGGGCACGTGGCGAACGCCCATGCGCTCCTTCAGTTCATAGCGGATGTAGCCCTTGGCGGCTTCGAGTCCGGCGATGGTATCGGCCTCGGCCTTGGCGATATCTTTCACGCCGCTGTCGACGGCCACGTACACGCGCGCCGACTTTCCGCCGGGATTGAGCGCGACCTCGCTCACGTAGCAGAAATCGATGCGTGGGTCGGAGAGCTCGCCCTCAATGAGGACGCCGATCTCCACGCGCAACGTCTCCGCCACACGGTCTTGATGATGCTTGCGCGCTCTCTGCTCCGGCATGGCTTCCTCCACTCTGCCCGCCAGGATGGGCCAGGTTCGGCCGATCCTTCGACAGTAAACCATTCAGGATAGCAGAGGTCGCGCACGCGCGGGCGCGTTTTTGCAGCTGCTCATGTACAGGGCTCCCATGATCCTGCAATTTCAACTCGGTGAGCCGCTGCCGGCGAATCTGCAGGCGAGCGCACCCACCTAACGGCTTGGGGGTGGAGGCGTCGGCGTGATGATGTCGATGTAGAAGATGGCATCGTAAGCGACGCTTGGACTCACGGTGTCGGTGGCATCCCGCAGGATGGAGGCTCGCGTCGCATGCGCTTCCTGGAACCAGTCGTGGAGCGGCCCGCTCGCGGGAAGTTCGTGCAGGTTCATGATGAACCGCGGCATTGAAAGTGAGGCGAGCATATCCTCAACACTGTGAGCCGCTGGGTCTGGAGAGTCCTTCGCGGCAAAGCCCTCGGCGTGTCCGAAATAAGTGCCGATGGCAAAAAAGTCTGTGCCAAGCGCCGACCGCAAGTAGCTGCCCGCGCCTCGAATCTGGCGGTACTGTCCTGCGAGAGGTTTTCCGGGCGAGCCTAGAATCCCGAGGTCTGCGCTGACGTGTTCGTCGTGGGCAAAGTAAAAAACTTTTCCGCGATGGCATTCGCGCTGTAGCACCCAAAGAACGTTATCAGCCATCGCCACCTCGCGCATCTCCGCGTTGTAATCCCAAACCTTATCGGGCGGGTACGCCTCCCACCAGCGCGGGACGCTGCGGTCGAAATTCGGAGGCAGAGATCGAAGAAAGGCATCGTCCTGGCCCACGCTTATAGCCTGGCGAAGTGCCCAATCGTAGTCGTCGGCCGATGTTGCCGCCGTCAGGGGCGTGCGCTCGCGCCGGATGAGAGCGATCAGATCCTGGATTTTTCCGGTACACGCATCCTTTTCCGCCGCACTCAACTTTGGATATCGATCTGCCCGGAAAATGGAGATCAGACCGGCGTAACGGCTCCGTGCCTCACCAGCCAACTGGGGATTTGCGCGATCCAGGTAACTTAGTACCGCTTCGACGGAGTGAAAAGCGGTTGGGCGGTACTGCCCGCTCAAGTCGATTCCGTAAAGCCGAACTTGCCGCTCGGGCGGCTTGCCAAAGTTGTATCGGCGCAGCCAGTGGATAAGTTCGAGATTCTCAGGATAATCTCCGAAGTCGTAGCAGAAGGCTTCACTGAGCGCGGCATCGGTCTCTGCGGTTCGCCCAAGAACATAGTCGTAAAGCTGCTTGGAGGAGGCCAGGCAGGTTTCGAGCGCAACCGCCGAGAATCCAAGGTGCTCGACGCCATAACGAATCAGACGATTCCGCATGGCCAGCGGCTCGTGGCCACCGTGAATTGGTTCTCCGAACGCGACCAGGTGCGCACCGCCGATGATGTTGTCAATCGGTTTGAGGTCAACGGCGCCAGCGTTTTCCGTCACAGACGTGATGGGATGGACGTGGCCGCGGGCCCAGGTGCGGAATTCCTGGGTCGGTGGTACTTGGCCATAAGCCGCGTTCAGCAAGCCAAGCAGGGCGAGTGCGAAAAAAAAATGTCTGAACGACCGCGCCACTTCCATCATATGTCCCGATTCAGTCTACCCGCTGAGGGGAGCGTCTTCCCATTCGACGGCCTTCGCGGTCGGGCCTGATTGCGCTGACGTGCAGGCTCTCGCCAGGTCGGTCTTGACTCGAACGCTTACGCCTGTGCCGCGCGTTCGAGTTCCGCGATGTCGAGCTTCTTCATCTTCATCAGGGCCTGCATTGTCTTGGAATGCTTCAGCTGTTCGGGCAAATGCGAGGGCACAATCTGCCAGCTCAGGCCGAACTTGTCTTTGAGCCAGCCGCAGGCGATTTCCGCTCCGCCCTCAGTGAGACGCGACCAGTAATAGTCGATCTCCTGCTGCGAGTCGCAGCGCACGACGAAGGAAATCGCGTCGGTGAAGTGGTGTGCCGGGCCGCCATTGAGCGCGGTGAAGGGGAGGCCGTCGAGTTCGAAGGAGATGGTGAGCACCATGCCCGCGGGACCGCTCGGCGTTTCAATCGGGCTTCTGAACTCGCTTAGCTTGCGCGCGTTGGGGAAGACGCTTACATAGAATGCGACGGCCTCCTCGGCATTATTCTCGAACCAGAGAAAGGGCGTAATGCGCGAGGCTTCGCCAAGAACGCTCATGGGCCTCCGTATGCTTCGATGTGGTGGCGCGCGGTTGGGGAATGCCGCCAGCGAAAAGATTCTTTCATTTTAGGTTGCACAATGCAAGTGAACTGGGTAGGATGCGTTGGTGGGCCGCAAATCGAAAGCCAAACCCCGTTCCGGCTGCCCGGTGGCTATGTCGCTCGAACTGGTGGGCGATCGCTGGTCGCTGCTGATCGTGCGCGACATGATGGTGCGCGGCTACCGCACCTTCCGCGAGTTTCAACATGCGGGCGAAGGTATTGCCACCAACATTCTCGCCGACAGACTGGAAAAGCTGGAGGCGGGCGGTATTCTCCAGCGCGAGCCGGCTGCCGATGACGGGCGCAGCATGCACTACCGGCTGACGAAGAAAGGGATTGCGTTGGCTCCCGTTCTTCTCGAAATGTTAATCTGGGGCGCGCATCATGAGAAGACGAACGCCCCGTGCGCGGCGATCGAAGAGATGGAGCGGAACCGCGGCGCCGTGCTCGCCGAGACGTACCGGCGCTGGGAGCAACGCGATCCCACGCCGCTGATTCCCCCCGTCACTCGAAAAACCAAAGGGAAGACAAAATCCAATTCCCCGAAAGGAAAATCCAGACGATGAAACTGAATACGTATCTCAACTTCCCCGGCACGTGCGCTGAAGCGCTCGATTTTTACGTCGAGCACCTCGGCGCGAAGATTCTGATGAAAGGAACATTTGGCGAGATGGCCGCGCACGGCGCTCCGCAAAATCTTCCGGCGGGACTCAAGCCGAAAGACATTCTCCACGCCCGCTTCCAAATCGGCGACACCCCCCTGATGGCCAGCGACGGCCCACGGGAGAGCTGTCAGCCTATGCGCAGCGCATATCTTGCGCTCGCCGTCGACAGCAACGAAGAAGCCGAACGCATCTACGCGGCGCTGACCGAGGGCGGCGAAGTCTTCATGAAGATGGGCGAAACTTTCTTCGCGGAGCGCTTCGGCCAGTTCCGCGATAAGTTCGGCATCAACTGGATGGTGATTCACGAAAAGCCGATGCCGTCGCGCGGCTGATCGTTTTAGAGCAGCCTCACAGCCGCTCGCATACTTATTGGCGCGTGCCGTCGATCAGGCGCTCGGCCAGGACTCCTGCAAGGCTGCGATTGTACGCGGCAGTGAGGTGGTCGTAGTCGCGATAGACAATGACGCCGCCAATTTCGGAATAACACTCGGTCGCGCTGCACATCTGATCGGTCATGTCGATGAAGCCGACGTTGGCCAGGCCGGCCGCGCCGCGTTTGACCGCCGCGTAGATTTCGGGATAGAGCGCAGTGGCGGGATCGATGACGGGGCATTGCGTGCGGCCGTCCCACTCCGCTTGCGCCAGGCACTCGAGAACGTTGAAACCGGCATGCGGCGTATCGCGAAGGAAGCGGATCTGGGTTCCTGGCTGAGAGAGGGCCATGAATGCGGCGCGCGCGGCCTGCTGCCAAACCGCGGCGTCCGTCACCAGCGTGTCGTTTTCTCCCGAGTAGAGCCAGGTGCAGGAAATAACGATCAGATCTGGATGCAATGCTCGAATTTGCTCGATGGAGTCGCGCCACCACTCGGCACAAACGCGCTCCATCGGTGGCGTGGATGCTACTGCGATTTTGAGAGGCGTGCAGCCGGGCTTGATCAGAGTGATGAGCTTCCAGTGCTGCTCGCCGGCAATCTCTTCCAGTGCGGGGAACCATTCGGCGGCGTGCGAATCGCCAAAGAGTACGACAGTGGATCGAGGAGTTGCGGTTTCGCCGAAGGTACACAGACGGGGCTTTGGATCGCTGAGATCGGGGAAGCAACCCGGCCTGTAGATCGCGGATGTATCCTGCAAAACTCGATTGAATTTCTGGTATTGCCCGGAGTGAACCAACAGTGAGCGCCATACGCCAAGCGTGCCAATCGAAATGCACGCTGCGACGAGAGCAAGCTTGAGCGTGAGACCCGGCCGCGGGACGAGAAGTGGATGAAAGCGTATGGGGTTTTCAACCAGCCGATGCGTGAGTACGGCCAGCAGCGCGGCAACAGCGATCGCGGCCAGGCGCACGGCGAGCGAGCCAGATGGAAACAATAGTTGCTGCGCCACCACCAGCGCGGGCCAATGCCAAAGGTACAACGAATACGAAAGTCCTCCGACAATCTGCGCGGGACGAGTGCTGAGAAGCCGTGGAATGAGCGAGGACGGCGCACCCGCGCCGCCCACGAGAATCGCTACGGTGCCGAGAGCGGGAAGGATGGCAACAAAGCCCGGAAAATCGGAAGCGCTCATCCATTGCGCGCAGAGCAGCAATCCGACAAACCCGAATGCACCCAGCCAAAAACAGATGCGCTGGTTGCGGCGAATGCATGCAACGGGCAGGAGAGAAGCCAGCGCGCCCAGACAGAATTCCCAGGCGCGCGCAGACGAACCGAAGAACGCGGCCGGCGGATTATGGCTCGTCAACCAGACGCAAAAAACAAAAGAGATTGTGGCAAGCGTAACGAGCGCGAACAGGATTATTTTGGCGCTGCTACGGGCCCGCGTAAGGAGAAGAAGGAGGATGGGCCAGACCAGGTAGAACTGTTCTTCAACGGCCAGCGACCAGGTGTGCAGCAGAGGACTCTCAGCCAATCCGCGATAGAAATAGTGCACGCTGATGTGAGCGAAATAAAGGTTGCTTGAATAAACGAGTGTCGCGAACGCGGCCTTGAGCACGCCATATTGCTGCAACGGATTGATCGCAATGGCTTCGACGAGGCAGACAGCGACAACCAGCAGCATGGCGGCCGGCAAAAGGCGGCGCGCGCGGCGGGCGTAAAAGCGAGCCAGGTTGAGACGGCCGGTTGTGCGGATCTCCTCGAGAAGCAAGTTGGTGATGAGATAACCGGAGAGAACGAAAAAAACGTTGACGCCAATAAATCCACTGGGAAAAATGGGCAGGCCGGCGTGAGAAAAGATGACCAGAAGAATCGCGACCGCGCGCAGGCCCTCGATATCCGGACGAAAGGCGAGCGTGCTGCTGGGGCTTGAGCGGTCGCCGGATTGGAGCGACTCGTTCATCGAGCAGTTGGGGTCGATGGCTCGGATGCGTCGGCTCGCGCGGGCTTGAGGTCATTCACCAGCGCCCACGGTCCGCCCCATAAGC
>CAVXOO010000288.1:0-9286 GCA_963762945.1 uncultured Acidobacteriaceae bacterium
CTGGTGCGCAAGGCTCAGTGGGCGGGATGCGCGCGCCAGCTCATAGAGGCAGACGGCGACGGCCTGGCCCAGATTCATCGAGGGCTGACGGGGGTGGGTGGGAATCTCGACCAGCAGGTGACAAAGCGCGAGATCGTCGCGGGTGAGGCCGCGTTTCTCCGGCCCGAAGACGAGGGCTACGCGGCCGCCGCGATCGAGTTCCTGCGCGACGCGCGGGGCCAGTTCCGGGAGCGGCACGACCGTCTGCTCCGGGCGGCGATCAGCCAGGGTTCCGGTGCCGGCGACCAGGGTGCACGGGGCCAGCGCCTCTGCAAGACGCTCCACGCTTTTGGCGTTTTGGAGTAGATCTTCCGCGCCGACCGCGGACTTGGCCTCGCGCCAGTGCGGCTCGTAAGGCGCGACGACGGCGAGATGCGGGAAGCCGAAGTTGGCCATGGCCCGCGCCACCGCTCCTATATTGAGGGGGTTGCGCGGGGCGACGAGGACGATTTCGATGCGGTCGCGCTGGGGCTCTGTGAGCAAGCCATGATTGTAGCGGAGAGCTGCCGCTGGCCGGCAGGGCGGCTCTTGCCGTAACAACGGAGTTTCGTTTCTCGACCGCGCGGCTGGAACTCGCGCGCTGGCAAGATGAGGGCGGGATGTACTAGCCTCAGTAGATGCTCCTCACCTCCTCAGCCGCGACGGCGCTGAACGATCTGAGCCAGTCGCCTATTGTGCGTTTTTCGCTGCTGGCGCTGAGCTCGATCTTCTTTCTGGTGGATCCGTTCGCGGCCATCCCGTCGTTTTTGGCGATCACCGAAAACGCCGATGCCGTGAGGCGCAAGCGCATGGCGCGCAAGGGCGCGACGACCTGTTTCATCGTGCTCACCAGCTTCGCCATCGCCGGGCAGTTGATCTTTCGCATGTTCGGGATTACGCTGCCGGCCTTTGAAATTGCCGGCGGACTGATCCTGACGCTGATCGGGCTGGACATGCTGCAGGCGCGCCGCTCGCAAACCCAGGAGACGCACGGCGATACAGAAGAAGCCACGACGAAAGAAGACGCGGGCATTGTGCCGCTGGGCATTCCCATGCTGGCTGGTCCGGGCGCCATCTCGTCGGTGATGGTGCTGGTGGGCCAGGTGCCGTCGCTGTGGCACTGGGAGATGGCCGCGATCCTGCTTTCGATCTTATTCACCTGCGTCGTGACCTATTTTGTACTGGCCGCGGGTGGCCAGGTTCGGCAGGTGATGGGAGAAACCGGGATCCGCATCCTGGTGAGGATCATGGGCCTGCTGCTGGTGGCGCTGGCGATGCAGTATTTCGTGAACGGCATCACAGATCTGGGGCTCATCCCGAGGCGCTGACCGGCTGGCACCAAAAAATGGAAGAGATGGGTTGCGCGACAGTCGGGTGGGGCAGGGAATTGCTTTCCTACAGGAAAGAAAAGGTTTTCATTTAAAGGGGCGGCCGGGGGCCTGTCCGCGCCAGCGACCTCTTATAGGTAGAACCTCTTTGGCGCAACTCTCGTGCATGTGGAAAGCTCTGCGGATTGAACTTTCGCACCTAACATCCCTATTGACAGTCGCTCACCCGGTGTAGCAGACTTATTGCGCTTCGAAATGTGGTCAGACCACTAGTGGATAAAGTTGAGTTCAGGTCAGATCGCTGCATTGCGGAGTAACGAGTAAGACTTATTGGAGGCAGTACATGAGGCAACTCGCCTTGAGTAATTTATTCGCGTTGCGGGGCTTCATGGCTCGCATGCTCAACATCGCTGCATGGACTTCGGTGGCGCTATTGGTTATCGCCATCATGACGCCAGGCGCGGCCCGCGCGCAGTTGGCCGGCACCGGCACCATCGAGGGAACCATCGTCGACTCCTCGGGAGCCGTTGTGCCCGGCGCCAATGTAGTAGCGCACAATCTGGCTACCGGCGCCGAGACCGTCCGCACAAGCACCTCGGCCGGTCTCTACAACTTGTCTCCACTCGATGCGGGAGACTACAGCATCGCCGTTACCGCCAAGGGCTTTGAAACACTGGTGCGCCCCAGCGTCCACGTTGACGGTATGCAGGTACTGGCGCTCGATCTGATCCTGAAGGTGGGCGCGGCGAACATTACTGTGACCGTTACTTCCGCGCCGCCGCCGCTCGAGACCGAGAACGCGACGTTGGGCGCTGCGATGGAAGGCGAAGCCTATCAGTCGCTGCCCCTGGAGATGGGAAGCGCGGGCCATGCCGATCAACGCCGCGTGACCGACTTTGCCACGCTGATGCCGGGCGTGTCCCCGAACATCACCAAGAACGACGAGACCGACGAACCCATGGTGGTCAACGGCAACCAGAACGCCTCGGAGATGTATATCGAGGGCATTCCCGCCACGTCGGTGAACACCGCCGGCGACCCGCGCTTTATCTGGTCGGCCATCTCGGTCGAAGCCATCGATCAGTTCCAGCTGAAAACCACGGCATATTCGGCAGAGTATCGCGGCCTGGGCGTGGAAAACTACACGCTCAAGTCGGGGGGAAAGCAATTCCACGGCTCGGTCTACGACATCTTCCGCAATACGGCCCTGGACGCGGCCGGTTTCATTCCCGCGCACTATCAGCCGGTGGGATGCGCCAGCAGCGCGTGCTGGAAGTGGTACACGCCGCCGGAGCACATGAACGAGTACGGCATTTCGCTGGGCGGGCCGCTCATTCCTTTCGGCAGGTTCAAAGACAGGGTCTTCTTCTTCGCCAATTACATGGGCTTCCGCTATAGCACCATCACCACGCCGGCCTATCAGAGCATCCCCACCGAACGGATGCGTACCGGCGACTTCACGGAACTGCTGGCGCCGGCCGGCGCTACGGGCTGCACCACCGCGACCTGCTCTGCCAACGGCCTGAATTCGGACGCTGCGAACGACAACAAGGCCGCGGTCCAGATTTTCGACCCCATGACGCAGTACTACACGGGTGGGAAATATTACCGCTACCAGTATGGAACCGCCGCGGATGCGTTGAGTACGAGCGGATCGTACAACGTGATTCCGGCGAACTACCTCTCGCCGGTCGCCACGGCGATGCTGACATGGATGCCGCACACTCTCTACGGCAGCGGTGCGGCAACTTCACAGAGCCTTACCAACAACTACCTCGGTTCCTATGGCTGGGGCCTCAACAACTGGTCGACCACCGAACGCTTCGACTTCACTCTGAGCAGCAAGCAAACGCTCAGCGTGATCGGCGCCGCCGGCCGCCAGGGCCTGATCGGCAACGCCGGCGCGCAGACCACCGACGTGATGCCGCCGCCCTACATGTACGCCAAGGTCTACGCGCCCATCACCAAGGACGGCATGATCGAGCACAGCTACACGATCAACAACAATCTGGTCAACCAGTTCAAATACGGAGCCATGCAGTACTTCTCGCCGGCATACAACCCGACGCTGAATACCGCGGCCTACGGTGCCGGCAACTCGACCATTGGGATCGGCAATGTGCCCGCCGGACAGACCATGGCCAGCTTCCCGACCGTCAAATTCAGCTCCTCCAGCAACACGCAGTGGGGACCGCAGGCTTCGGCCGGCAACGTGCTCAATGCCTACACATTTGTCGATAACATGCTTTGGGTTCACGGCAGGCATTCGGTCTCATTCGGCGGCCAGCTGCAATTGCTGGAGTACAACTACCTGGCCGATAAGACGGGATCGAGCCCGCTCTCGCTGACTTACAAGAGCACGGAGTCGGGTAACATCACAACCTCCGGCGGGGCAGGGTCTGGCGGCTTCGATGTGGCCAGTTTCATGATGGGCGCCGTGGATTCGGGAACCTACACTCAGTTCGCGCCAATCGCCAACGAGACGGGCACGCGCTTCCGTCCCTATGCGATCTACGTAAACGACGACTGGAGGGCGAACAGTAAGCTGACCATCAACGCCGGCCTGCGTTGGGACGTCCTTCCTCCCTTCCACGAGGTACAGAACCGCTTCTCGTTCCTCAACCCCTTGATGCAAAACCCGTATACCTACTCCCCGGGCGCACTGATGTTTGCTGGCAGCGGCAACTCGGGCTGTTTCTGCAGCACTCCTGTGCACACCAACTACAGAGACTTCGGTCCCCGCCTGGGCTTCGCTTATTCGGTGAACAACAAGACCGTCGTCCGTGGATCCTTCGGCCTGTACTATTCCCTGGGCGGCGGCACTGGCGGCAACTCCAACGCCTCGCAGCCGGGCGGCGCGCTGGAGCTCGGGTACTCCGTGGCGCCCAGTCCGGCAAGCCCAGGCGTCTCGCTGCCGGTGTTCTATCTGAACGGCGCTTCGGCCCTGAGCGCCTACGGCGCCAACGCGGTGAATGGCTACGCCAACGATCCGTACAACACGCAGTTCGGCGTCACTTCCAAAACCGGCTCCTACTCCGTGACGGCGCCGCCGATCTACGATCCCGGCTACGGATCCTTCTATTCCACCAACTTGAACGCTTCCAACGTGGACTACATCTCTACCACGCTCGGCTATCTCGATCCGAAGTACACGGGCCGCGCGCCGGAGTTCGAAATGTGGTCCTTCGGCGTCCAGCGCAGCATCACCCCGGACATGACCGTCACCGTCAGCTACGTGGGCAACGAAGCTCACTACCTGGTCGGACAGGCCAACGCGAGCGGCACCACGTCGCTCGATCGCGGATACTACGGCGACGCGCTCGATCCCAAGTGGCTGTCGATGGGCGCCTGCCTGGCGGCTAAAGCGACCACCGGCGCTATCACCTGCACCGCTCCTTCGGGAACCGCGTATACCTCGGGTTCAACGCTGGAGTCGGCGTTCGGCATTGCTTTGCCGTACGCGAGTTTCCCCACCAGCCAGGCCTGGAGCCAGGCGCTGCTGCCCTTCCCGCAGTACAAGGGCGTGACCAACGAGAACGATGCGGTCAGCAACTCCAACTTCAACTCGCTGCAGCTTTCGCTTAACCAGCGGCTGGCGCATGGCCTCACCCTGATGGTGAACTACACCTTCAGCAAGAGCATCGACAACGCGGGAACCACGCGCGCCGGATATGCCGTACCCGCGGGTGTGGGAGCAAACGGCAGAGGTTGGGCAGCGGGCAAAGCCGACCGCTCACTGAGCGTCTTCGACCAGCGCCACAATCTCAACTCCACGGCCACCTACGATCTGCCCTTCGGCAAGGGGCATATCGGCGGCGGCAATGCCATCGTCAGCAGCCTGGTGGGCGGATGGCGGCTCTCCGGCGTCTTCACCTACCTCGGAGGCAATCCGCTGCAGGTGATTCAATCCTCCTGCTCCGGCAACGGCGTGGGTGGAACCTGCATGCCCGCCTACAATCCTGCATTCACCGGTCCGGCGCGTCAGAATGGCGGCTGGGGCCACGGGGCGACCAGGACGACTCTGGGATCGATTCAGTACGTCAATCCGGGAGCCTTCCTCGTTACAGGTACTGGCGGCGCCAGCGGCGGCTCGAGCGGAGTGAGCGGCAATCAATATGTGATTGGCGACGTCGCCCGCGATGGTGCCTACGGCTTGCGTGGACCCGGCAACTACGACATCGACGCCACCGTGCGCCGCACCTTCAACATCTGGCCTAACGAGAGAGTGAAGTTTGTCTTTGAGGCCAGCGCCTTCAACGCAACCAACCATGTCTGGTTCGGAACCACTTCGACCAACGCCAGCGGCACCATCGGACAGTCCGTGGGCTCCAGCAGCTTCGGCACGGTCGGCGGCCAGGCCAACAACCCCCGCCAGATACAGTTCGCGGGGCACTTCAACTTTTGAAGTTGAGTCAACGCTTGTACAACGGGAGGGGCTGGCAGATACCAGCCCCTCCGCTTTTTGGCCAGACTATCTCACCTGGTGCGGTTGCTGTTTACCCTTAAGATTCCAGTGCCCAGCGGTTCCGCTCTTTTCGCTTCTTCAGGCGTTTTGCGTCCTGCCGGTCTCTTCAATCTGCTCGCGACTCTACGAGTGGGTATAGGATCCGTATCCTCTTGAAGATCATGGGCTTGCTGCTGGTTGCGCTAGCCAGGCAGCATGGTATGAACGGCATCGCCGATCTGGAGGTCATCCCGAGACGCCGTCTGGCCGACATTAAGAAATGGAAAAGAAGAGTTGCGCGACGCAGGGAGAGGTAGGGAATTGCTTTCTTGCAGAAAGGAAAAGGTTTTCAGCGATAAGGCGCCCGGAGAACTCGGCCTGCGACACCCAGCTTCCTTCGGTCGAACCACTCGAAAGTAACCATTTGCAAGTAGAATGTTCAGTGGATTGAACTTTCGTGTGTAATATCGCTATTGACAGTGACTCATCCGTTATACGAAACTAGTCACGTTTCGAAATGTGGTCTGACCACAAGCGCGAAATTGAGAGTCAATGTCAGATCGCCGCATTGCGGAGCATGAAGCGAAACCTAGTGGAGGCAACAAAAATGAGTCGATTCGCCATAGCAGGACATGTGTGCGAGGCTGCCGGGCCCAGTGCCGCAGTCGAGAGCCAGCAGAGAAATAGGAAACCTGAAATCACCTTCGGCCGTTGGATGAGGGCCGGAGGCCTACTGACTTTGTTGCTCACTGGCCTGCTGCTGCTTTCATCCAGCGCATCCGCCCAGGAGTTTCGCGCCACCATCAGCGGCGCCATCACGGATCCCAGCGGAGCCGTGGTGCCCGGCGCAACCATCGAGGTGAAGGAGATCAGCACCGGCACTATCAACCGCACCGTCAGCGATGCTGCGGGGCAATACGTTGTGCCCTTCCTTCTGCCTGGCAGCTACACCGTCAAGGCGACAGCCAAGGGCTTTGAGACCTTGACGCGCAGCAACATCGCGCTGCATGCGCAGGACCATATCGTCGTCGATGTGTCTCTCGTCGTGGGCAGTACCAGCCAGACCGTCACCGTGAACAGCGCTCCTCCGCTTCTCGATACCGCCAACGCGTCGGTGAACACGGTAATTTCGACAAGCTCGGTGGCGGATCTGCCGCTCAACGGCCGCGCTCCGACCACGCTTGCCGAGCTTTCGGCGGGCGTCATCACCACGGCGGCTCCTGAGCAGGTTCATCCCTTCGACAACAATGCGGGCAATGCCTGGTCGATTGGCGGCACGCCCAACCAGGTCAGCGAGGTCCTGCTGGATGGCTCGCCCGACGAGACGCTGCTGGGCGCACTGGCCTTCAGTCCCACTCAGGATTCGGTGCAGGAAGTTTCGGTGCAGCCCTTTGCCACCGACGCTTCGTTCGGCCACACCATTGGTGGTGTCATCAACCAGGTGACCAAGAGCGGCACCAACCGGCTACACGGAACCATGTACGAGTTCGGACAGATTTCCGGCATCGACGCCAACCTGTTCTTCAATGACAAGTCTTATAACAAGGGAGTTGAAAAGCCGCTGCCCATCTTTCACTTCAACCAGTACGGCGTGACCACCGGGGGGCCGGTGTCGATTCCCAGGGTCTTCAACGGCAAGAACAAGGTGTTCTTCTTCTTTGCCTGGGAAGGACTGAAGGATTCGACGCCCGCATCCACATTGCTGACGGTCCCCACCACGACCAGCATCGCCGGCAGTCCGGGCACGGGCGGCGAGGTCAGCGGCGATTTCTACCAGATTCTGGCCGCCGGATGTCCCAATGGATTCGCCAGCAACACGGCGGCCGCCGGCGCTCAGTGCAACCCCGACTCCAGCAACTCGAAGGTGCACGCAGATCCTTATCAGCTTTACGATCCGCGCAGCGGCAACCAGGCCACCTACAATTCGAAAGGTACGGTTGTGCGCACGCCCATCTTTAACAACCAGCTGACGTCGGCTTACCCCAACCTCGATGCCGTGGGCCTGGCCTACATGAAGCTTTTCCCGGGGGCCAACGCCACCGGCAACTCCCTCGGCCAGAACAACTACAACAGCAACGCGCCCAGCATCGACAACTACAACGAGGAGTTCGGAAGGCTCGATTACAACGTGAGCTCGAGCGATCATCTGTTCCTCGATGCGCGCCATAACATCCGGGGCCAGCTCAAGAACAATTACTTCGGGAACAACACCACGGGAACCACGCTGACCCGCGAAAACTGGGGCGGGACGATCGACAACGTCTACACCGTGAACCCCACCACGATCCTCGATACGCGCGTAAATTGGACGCTGTTTTACGAATCGCACGGAACCCCCGCACAAGCCTACGACCCGACCACGGTCAAACAGCCCAACACCCTGGTCACAGGCTCATTCGAGCCGGAACTGCCCTACGCGAACTTCAACGGCACCGGCTCATCGTGCACCACCACGAGCTATGAGTGCCTGGGCGACACCGGATCGGCGATCGATCCCACCACCAGCTATCAGGTCTTCACCGACCTGATCAAGATCGTCGGACGTCACACCTTCAAAGTCGGGTTCGACGGCAGGCAATATCGCCTGAGCGTGCAGAACTTCGGCGATGCTTCCGGCTCCTTCACGTATGACACAAGCTGGACCAACGCAGGAACCGGCGGCGCAACGAAGTTAATGGGGTACGATCTTGCGGCCCTGCTGCTGGGCGTTCCCTCCACGGGCGAGTTCGACCTTAACGCCCGCGCCGACTACCACAGCTACTATGTGGGAACCTTCATCCAGGATGACTGGCGGCTCAATAACCGCCTCACTCTCAACCTGGGCCTGCGCTACGATACCAGCACGCCTTTCGAGGAAAGGCTAGGCAGGACCGTGAGCGGCTTCAATCCCACGGCCACCGTTACCTATGCTGGCACGCCCGCATGGACGTCAACTACCGAGACTGTGAACGGTCAGAGCTTTACTGTCCCCAGCATCAACCTTAGCGGCGGCCTCACCTTTCCATCCGGGGCCAACGGCGCCGTCTTCAACACCAACAGCGGTTTCTTCAGCCCGCGCTTCGGTTTCTCCTATTCGATCAGTCCCAAGACGGTGGCCCGCGGCGGCTTCGGCATCTTTGTGCAGCCGGAGACGATGTCGAACGAAGCGGCCACAGGCGTTACTTCTTCCAACGCGCTCTCGAACCAGGAGGGCTTCAGCGCCAGCACCTCCTATGTCACTTCCACGATTTCGTATGATCCCGGTGGCGCCAATTCCAATACGCTCGAGAATCCCTTCCCGACACTGTCGGCGCCGACTGGTTCTAGTCTTGGGGCCAGCACCTTCCTGGGAGCGCCTGCTGCGCTCAGCTTCCTGGCGCCCAATCAGCATGAGCTCTACTCCGAGCGCTGGAACGTGGGCGTGCAGCGCTCGCTTTCCAACAGTCTCTTGATCGAGGCCATGTACGTCGGCAACCACGGCGTGCATCTTCCGGTGGGAACTCACAACATCAACGCA
>CAVXOO010000289.1:0-4215 GCA_963762945.1 uncultured Acidobacteriaceae bacterium
GGCCGATCCAGTCCAGCAGGTTCACGGTCTTGGTCTTCGAGTCGTAATAGGCTTCGATCTGCTCTTTGAGCAGTTCGAGAAGGAACGGCTTGAGATTAAAGTCGTGATCGAGGAGCCCGAATTTCTTGAGCACGATCTCGTCGCGCTCCAGCCGCTTGGTGCCCTCGTCCTCGTTGAACTTTGCTTCCAGGTACTTGACCACATCGTCGCGCGTCGTCAGTTGACGCTTGACGGTGCTCTTGACCGGCAGGCCGGTTTCGTCGGAGGAGAACTTGAGCAGCACATCGACCAGTTGAAAGAGTTGGCGGGCCTGCTCGGGCGTGATGCGCGTCGCGGCCTTGTCTCCGCTCTCAGGCGGACCCGGCGGGAGCGTGCACCCAATCAAGGGAGGAGTGAGGGCGGGGGCGGGAGTCGCAGCAGCCGACGGTTTCTGGGCAGTTTCCTGACCCAGCGCGGTAATCGCCAGAGCCAGCCAGAGCGATAGGGCAAAAAAAAGCCTGCGCCGGGTGAAAATTCCGGCTTTGCGTTGCGCTTTCATCGATTCTCCCCGCGGGAACTGGTTCGCCGGCCAGCTGCAGAACCTTTCATTCCTGTCATCACTTCAAGGCTATAATCAAAAAGCGGTTCTGCACCAGGATTTCGCTCGAATATGGGGCCGAACCACGGAACTTTTCCCATGCCCAACTCCGAACTTGCCGCAAATCTTGAGGCCACCGCGTTGGCCACTCTGCTTGAATCCACACATACACCGCATCAACTGGCCGCCTACCACGGCGCCATGACCCCACGAGAGTTGGACGCTCCGGAGGTGGAAACAGAGGCGCTGGCCTTTGGCGCGGCTCTGCACGATCTGGGCTGGCTACGGCGCGTGGACGTGCGCGGCGCCGACCGCTTCCGCTGGCTGAGTGGGATGGTGACCAATACCGTCAACGATCTATTTCCCAACACCGGCGCGTGGAACCTGGTGCTCGATGCGCAAGGCCACATCCTGGGCGACCTGACGGTGTGGCGCGGGGGAGAAGAGCAATCGCCCCAGCGAAGAAGTCCGGTAAATTCGGCGAAAGACGGAGACGGCGCACCGGACAAACTGCTGGGAACTCCGTTTGCCGGCGAGACGGAGCTGGAGCTGGAGATTGCCGCCGGCCAGCTCGGCAAGCTGCTGGCCCACCTCAATAAATTCATAGTAATGGACGATGTGGAGCTCGTTCCGCGGGGCGAAGAGCAGGTGGGCGAGGCGGGTTCGGAGACGGCGATTGGAGTGAGCGGCCCGCTTGCGCCGGAGGTGCTGGAGCGCGTAGGGCTGCCGGTGCTTGTCACTCCGATGTCGGGAACCACTGTGGAGTGGAATGGCTGGCAGGTGCGGATTCTGCGCGGTTACGGCGTGTTGGCGCCGCACTATGAGTTCTGGTTGCCCTCGGCGGGGCTGGCCAAGTTGTGGGCATGTTTGCGCGCGGGCGGGGCCACGCCGGTGGGTTCGACCGCGCTTGAAGCGTTCCGCATTGCCGAGGGGATTCCGATGTATGGCCTCGATATGGTGGAACGCGATCTGCCGCAGGAAGCGGCGCAAACGCGCGCGCTGCACTTCAGCAAGGGATGTTACCTGGGCCAGGAGATTGTGGAGCGCATCCGTTCGCGGGGCGGCGTGCACCGGCACCTGCGGCCGCTTGAGCTGACGGGGCCCGTGCCTGAGGCGGGAGCCGAACTGACACTCGCAGACGGGAAGATTGCCGGAACCATCACCAGTGCGGCCGATCTGCCGCTCAAGAGCGGAAGGCGAGTGTTTGCGCTGGGCATGATTCGCACCGAAGCCGAGGCGAAGGGCCAGAGCTTCTCGTACAAGCCCGGATCGGTCGAGGGAACGGCAAGCATCCTGGACGCGCCGCCGAAGCTGATTCAGTAGTGCCTCAGTTTGACATGGTTTTGTAAGAGCATGCCTTCACAGACACCAGAAATAGTCGTTAGTTTTGAAAGGGCGCGGCTTCAGCCGTGCCGCAAAGAACACACAAAAATGGTGGGGGCTTTAGCCCCTGAGGGATGATCTTCAGTCGGCCTGGGGGGATCGATGCAACCGGAATTGACGTCAGGAACGGGCGAGAAAGACGATCGGGCCATGCTGGAAGCTATTCGCAAAGCCGTTGTGGCGGGTGATGAAAGCGGAATTGCCGCCGGAGACGTGATGAATGAGATTCGCGAACGCATGCGAAGACGCGCGTTGGCAAGTTTGCCGCCGCAGGTGAGAAACTTGAAGATATGAGCGATACGCCAAAATTCGAGGTCATCGACCGCCGCAAGATCAAGGCGGAGGAAGAAATGGAAAGCGAGACCGCCCAGCAAACCGCGTCAGCGGAGAAACCGGCCGCAGCCGCTCCCGTTGAACCTGCGCCCGGACCGCGCCTGGTCGTGAACGAGGCCGCCCGCGAGGCGTCTGGGCGCAATGCCGAAGAGCCGAAGTCAGTGGAGGCCGCGGAGATGCCGTCAGCGGAGGAGTTGCCCCCAGCGCCGACTGCCGAAGAAAGCAGTAAGTCGAAGGCCGCTTACGACGCCTCGGCGCAACGCCTCGAGGACCTGATCCGCGCACAGAATCCCACCGTGGGCCCGCAGCCGCCGGTGGGATTCGAGCACCTGGTGCAGCAGTTCTATCTGAGCGCGATGCTGCAGATGGGCGCGGGCACGCAGGAGGGCCAGCGCCCGCGTGTGGACATCCTGGGCGCGCGCGCCACGATTGACCTTTTGGCGGTTCTGGCGGAAAAGACCAAGGGAAACCTGACCGACGCCGAGGATCGCATGCTGCAGTCGGTGCTGTTTGAGCTGCGCATGGCCTTTCTGGAACTGAGCACAATGGTGACGGTGCCGAGTGTTCCCCCGCCGCCGCCAAAGGGATAGGGAATCGCCTGAGTGTAGAGTGTGAGTGTGCCGTGTGCGGCGATCACTTATACTCCACACTCGAACTCACACTCACACTTCACACTCACACTTCACACTCTGACCCGCTCTCGTTCGTTGCGGAATGCCAATGCAAGCTACCCTCACATTCTTAGGCACGGGAACTTCGATGGGGGTTCCGACGCTCGGGTGCGCGTGCGCTGTGTGCACCTCGGCCGACGCGCACGATCGCAGGCTGCGGCCTTCAGCGCTGTTGCGCTGGCGTGACGAGCAAACAGCGTCTGGCCACGTGGTTCTGATCGACACTGGCCCCGATTTCCGTCAACAGGCGCTCGGCGAGAAGCTCTCGCAGGTCGATGCAGTCTTCTACACCCACGGTCACGCCGACCACATTCTCGGCCTGGACGATCTGCGGCCGCTGAGCTTTATCGCTGACCGGCGATCTGGGCCAATTCCGCTCTATGCCGACCAGGAAACGGCGGCGATTCTCCGGCAGATTTATTCATACACTTTCTCGCCTCTTGCCACCTATCCCACACGCGCGCGCGTGGAACTGAAGCCGTTGGCCGATCGCAACACCGTCGGCGGTGTGAAGTTTGTGCGCATTCCTCTGTTTCACGGCGAGATGCCAATCAACGGCTTCCGTTTCGGCAACGCGGCTTATCTAACGGACGTAAGCGCGATTCCGGAGTCGAGCTTTGCGCTGCTGCAGGGAGTCGAAGTACTGGCGCTTTCAGCCTTGCGTCACGCGCCGCATCCCAGTCACGCGACGCTCGAGCAGTCGCTCGCGTGGGCGCGGCGCATCGGCGCACGGCAAACCTGGTTCACGCACATCGCGCACGACCTTGGCCATCAAGAAACCAACCGCAATTTGCCGGCCAATGCACAACTTGCCTACGACGGGTTGAGCGTGCCCGTAACGCTATGACGGCTCCTGCCCACAAGAATTCGGTGCCCCCGGTGCCTAGCATTCGGGCACCGGGGAAAGCGCATTCCACGATGCGGGTCTTTCGCTCGCTCGCCGAGATTCCTGCCGCGTTTGGCCCGACCGTGGCCGCGATCGGCAACTTTGACGGCGTGCATTGCGGGCACCGCGAGATCCTGGCCGGCGTGACGGCCGAGGCGGGAAGCATCGGCGCGCGATCCGTTGCCATCACCTTCGATCCGCACCCGGAGCAGTTCCTGCGCCCAGAAAAAGCACCGAAGCTGATCACGCCGCTTGCCGAGCGCTTGCGCTTGCTCGGGCAAACAGAAATCGATGCCGCGCTCGTGCTCAGATTTGACGCTGCCATGGCCAATCTTGCGCCGCGCGCCTTCGTCGAGCAGATCCTG
>CAVXOO010000290.1:0-11637 GCA_963762945.1 uncultured Acidobacteriaceae bacterium
TCGCGCGTCGTCGCTTCTTCATCGCCAGTCGCAGCGCCTGGACGATTTCAGCTTTCCGCATTGAATCCGCGCTGACCACTCAACTTCGCCAACGCCAGAACCAGGTCGCCGATCTAGCCGCTGGCCGTCCTCCGCCACTATGCCTCGCGCGCAGCCCCTCGCCGAGGCCCATGAACGCCTCCAGGCTCTCCGCACACGCATCGACCGATCCCTCGAACGCACACTGCGCCGCGCCGCCGTCCGCATCGGCGCCGTTGACGCCCGCCTCCATTCGCTTTCGCCCTTGGCCGTCTCTTCTACCGCGGCTACGCGCTGGTTCTCTCACCGCCGACGCACTGCGAATCAGGCTCTAAATAATAACGCCGCCGCGTTGGAAGAACGAGTCTACGAAAGAACAAAGGAGCTTGAGGAGGCTCTGGCGGAATTAGAGAAGAGCAAGCGCGCGATTGAATCGTATGCCGCGCAAGTTGCCAATGACCTGCGCGAGAAGGAAGTGCTGTTGCGCGAGGTCCATCACCGGGTCAAGAACAACCTGCAGGTGATGCAGAGCCTGATGAAAATGCGCGCGCGGACTGTTGCTTCACCAGAGGCTCGTGAGGCCATTGAGTCCGCGATTCAGCGCGTGCACGTCATCGCAACGGTGCACGAGAAGCTTTATCAGATGCCGAATATCTCTTCGCTTTCCTTGTCTGAGTATTTACGAGAAGTAGTGGAGGGCGCCGTGAATTCGGGCTCCGAGAGCGCCTATCAGATCGAGGTCAAGATCGAAGCCGACGCGTCACTCATTGCCATGGATACTGCGGTTCCGCTCGGGCTTCTGGTGAATGAGCTGGTGCTGAACAGCCTCAAGCATGGATTCAAGGACCATATGGGTGGACGCATCGCGGTTTCGATCACCGGGGATGCGGGACAACGACGTCTGGTGATTGAAGACAACGGGTGCGGCCTGCCGCCCGGCTTCGACGCAGAGAAAAGCAATTCCATGGGGCTGAAGCTTGCCGTCAGCCTGGCCGGGCGTCTCGGTGGAGAGCTTAGATTCTCGTCGAGTCCGGGGTGCCGTGTTGAGGCAGTACTAACGCGGCTTTGAAATAGCAAACGTGTCTGCGCAAACTCCGATGCCAGATTCCCGTTTTGGGGCTGAATCCAATTAGGGAATCCGCCGCGCTCGAATGTGGATAAACTCAGTCCACTATGACGAGAATTCAACGTCCCACCTTGCATAATCGCAGAACGCGGATGCATTCCAGTGCCAAGTATCCGCATTCGCAAAGACCCCGAAACCACCAGAAGAAAAGGAGCCAGAATGTCCGGTAAACTGCTGATTGTCGAAGATGAGCCCGTCGTAGCCATCGATCTTCAGGATGAAGTCCGGGAGTTCGGATTTGAAGTGACGGGCATGGCGGAGAGCGCCGATGCCGCGTTGATTTCGGTTGAACAAGAAAAGCCAGACCTGGTTTTGATGGACATCTCGATCGACGGCAGCATGGATGGGATCCAGGCCGCTCGCGTGCTTCGAGACCTGTACGCGGTTCCCGTGGTTTTCCTCACTTCCTTCAGCGACGCGGAGACGATTTCGCGCGCCACGCGCGAGGTGCCTTATGGGTATCTGACAAAACCGTTCAAGTCTCGCGACCTTCAGGCGATGCTTCGAACGGCGGTGTTCAAGGCTGTTCGCGACGCCGCGGTCATTCAATCGCACCAGGCCATGACGCGGACGTTGCACGGAGCGCACGAAGCGCTGGTAATGGTCTCGGCCAATGGTGAAGTCGAGTTCATGAACCGAAGCGCCGAGGAGTTGACCGGGCTCAGCATCTTGCGGGCGCGCGGTATGCTCCTCGGCGAGGTTGTGGATCTTGTCGATCTGTACAAGCGCCCTCTCACCCTCCCGGCGGGACGGAGTTCGGATCGGTGCGCTGAACGGTTTGGATGGATGCTCCGTGTTCCCGGACGGAACGTGGCTATCGTCGATTTCACGCTGCGGCCTCTGTCCGCCCATGACGGCTCAGAGAGCGGCTTCGTTCTGTCCTTGAGAAGTGCCGCCGAGCGCATTCTTAACAACTTCGTTGAGGCCTCTCTCATCGAGGAGAAGTGGTTCGATTCTGCACCAACGGGAATGCTTCAGTTGGATGCGAGTGGCCGTGTCATGCGTATCAACGACGCCTTGCTGAAGGCATCGGGAGTTCCCCTGGAATCCCTAGTGGGGCGCACTCTCTCGGAATTGCTTGCCGATCCGGAGCCTGCGGTCTCGCGGCGTTTCATCCATATGCTGTTGCAGCCGGCTAAAGCGATGGTGCGCTCATCCATGGTGGCGCGAACCACGAATTCGTGACACATCGGCCAGAATAAGAATCTGGATGACGGCATGATGTTCCGATCATGATTGGTTCTCCCCCGGGATTACTCCCGAAATGTAGGCTAGCGTTCCGGGATGTTCCGGAAGCACTCAAGCTGATGTAGGGCGTGTCTCCAGGGCGCTTCCGGGTAGCGCTTCCGACAATCGTACTCAACCGGCTGTCGATGAGTGCTTCGGTCTGTTGTCACCAATTGGGAATCTGCCGTTCGAGCATTTCACCGGGTAGTTCTTGATGGCCATCGTCTGCCTATTAGCCACGCAACGCCTTTGGGGCGAAAAAATCGCCAACGCACGCGCCGAACCTCCTCGATCGTTCTGAGCCGGTTACCAGGTCCGTACAAGCGGTTTTCGTCGGTACTCGCCATCTCAATCAAAATGAGAGAGGATGATCCAGAACAAGCCATTCCGTCTTGTGACCGTAGATTGGAAATAGATGTTAGCTGCCTGGAGGCGCCGTGGCCAATTTGTCGCAAATCAAGCACATCATCGTTGTCATGTTCGAAAATCGCTCGTTCGACAATATGCTGGGCTGGCTCTATGCAGATGGGACGCCGCCGCCCAAGCAATTCCTGCCCGGAACCAATAGAGCTCCGTTTGAAGGTCTGAACCCCGCGCTGTGGAACCCATCGAATGCGAGCTATTTCAATGGCGATCCCCCGGCTAAAGTCCAGATTTCCCCGAGCGCGCCGAACACGACCACTCCCAATGTCGACCCTGAAGAGCAGTATCAATACGTGACTGAGCAGATATATGGAACGGAGCAGCCGAACGAAGATCCCAAGTTTCCGATGATGGGATTCGTGGTGAATTATCAAAAAAAGGTCTCGGCCGCGAAATCGGTGCAGCTGATGCAGCCATTCAGCGTCGAGCAGCTTCCGGTGCTTTCCGGTCTGGCAAGAAATTATGCGACTTCGGATGCCTGGTTTTCTTCGGTCCCCAGCCAGACCTGGGCTAACCGGTCCTTCGTGCATGCGGGGACATCGAACGGAAACGTGGATAACGGAGTCCTGCCGAATCCGATGGACTGGAATGTCTCGACGATCTTCAACGTTCTATCCGAGATGGGGGTCGCGTGGAATGTCTATGCGGATGCTGAGATCACGCCTTCCCTGACACGGACGATGTTTCCGAAACTTTGGCCCCCTGAGTTCGATCAACACTTTAAAAGCTTCGCGGATTTCCAAGCCGACTGCGCGGCAGGATCGCTGCCCGCATACTCTGTTATCGAGCCAAGATTCGTGGAAAAACCGAATGACCAACACCCGCCCCATGACGTTGCTGCGGGCGAGCAGTTTCTACTATCGATCTGGAAGTCAGTCAGCAAGTCGCGGGCGTGGAACGAGACTCTCTTGATCATCACCTTCGATGAGCATGGCGGGACCTACGATCACGTCCTGCCGCCGTGGGGCGCCACTTGTCCTGACGAGAAGAGCGACCCAGGGCGGCAAGGGTTCAGCTTCAACAGATTTGGCGTGCGGGTTCCGACGGTGGTGGTCTCACCATGGATTCAGGAGGGGACCGTATTCCGAAGTGACACAGACGTGCCATACGACCATACGTCTATCCTTGCGACGCTTCGAGACTGGTTGAAGATTCCGGCGGAGAAGATGCTTCCGAGCAAGCGAATTCCCAATGCGCCTACTCTGTCGCAGTTATTGACTCTGCCCACAGCCAGAACGGATCTGCCTGACATTTCTTCCGCGGCGACCGGATTGCTTAGGGCTCTTAGGGAGCGAGTTGAGGAGGTGTTCGAGGATCCTGATATGAACGACCTGCAAGCCAGCCTGGTAAGTGGCACGGCCGTGAGATTGCAACAGGATCCAGCAATCGTCCGTAAGAAGGTGAAAACGCGAAATGACGCAAAGGAGTTCTTTCGCGGGCATAAAATCGGCCATAAATAGACCATCGAGCCGCATACATCGGTCGCGTTCTGAAGAATATAAAAAGTCTCAGTAACGGAGCATCGGGTGTCCGGGGAACTCGGAGATGCGCAGGGGAAATCGACCGATTTCAAGCACCGCTATCTGCGTCTCGCTTTGCCCCCGGGTCAACTCCGGCTTCGCGTGGAGAGCTGTGGATCGACAGCTTATTCAATATTTTCAATGATCTTCGTTTATGGCCGTGCGGGAACGGACAGGGATAGACGGTAACGGAGGGGAACTGGCGGAGAGAGGGGGATTCGAACCCCCGGTACAGCTTTTGACCGTACAACGGTTTAGCAAACCGCCGCCTTCAGCCACTCGGCCATCTCTCCGTGTCTCAGTCAGGATTATACCGGAATTCGCGCTTGCATGGCCGGCGCCGTTTCTGGCAATTTCCGCGGGCCTGGCGTCCGCCAAATCGTCCCGGATTTCAACCGCAATCAGAGCTTTGCGCTACCCCTCCGCCCATTTACATTCAGTAGAGCCACTCTCATGCGCTTTGCCCTCCATCGCGACTCGCGCAAGATCCGCTTTGTGCCCCTGGTCGCCGCCACCTACTTCATGGTTTCCGGCGGACCCTACGGCATTGAAGATATTCTCGGCGGCGCCGGCTACGCGCGCGCCATTGTGATTCTGCTCGTATTGCCGCTCATCTGGAGCCTTCCCACCGCGCTCATGATCGGCGAGCTCGCCGCGGCCATCCCCGCGGAAGGCGGCTTCTATGTATGGGTGCGCCGCGGTCTCGGCCCCTTCTGGGGCTTCCAGGAAAGCTGGCTTTCGCTCACCGCAAGCGTCTTCGACATGGCGCTTTACCCCTCCATCTTCGTGCTCTACCTGGGCAAGTTCAGCCCCGCGCTTACCGCCGGCCCGCGCGCCTGGCTCTGGTCGCTGGCGGTCGTCGTTCTCTGCTGTTTCTGGAACCTGCTCGGCGCGCCGGAAGTGGGTGACGACTCGGTCTGGCTTTTTGCGCTGCTCCTGGCGCCCTTTGCGGTCTTTGTTGTGCTCGGCTTCTGGCATGGATTCACGGTGCATCCCGTTCTCGACTGGGGCCACACGGGTCCAGCGCCCGGCGCGCAGCTCGGCCTCGACACCGCCATTCTGGTCGCGCTCTGGAACTACATGGGCTGGGACAACGCCTCCACCATCGCCCGCGAAGTGGAGAACCCGCAGCGCAACTATCCCCGCGCCATGATCGGCGCCGCACTGCTCACCGCGCTCACCTACGTGCTCCCGCTCGTGGCCATGGCGGTCGCCGGGCTCACGCCGCAAGGCTTCTCCACAGGTTCGTGGGCCGTCGCCGCAGGCTCGCTCGGCGGACCGCTGCTCGGCCTCGCCGTCGTTGCCGGCGGCGTCATCTGCGGCGTGGGCATGTTCAACGCGCTCATGATGAGCTACACCCGCCTGCCCATCGCCATGGCCGCCGACGGCCTTCTGCCGCGCGTTTTCCTTCGCCGCAATCGCCGCGGCGTGCCCTGGGTCAGCGTCTTCGTCTGTGGTTTGGGCTGGGCGCTTGCATTAAGTCTGCCCTTCGAGCGCCTCATCTCGATTGATTTGATTCTCTACGGCACCAGCCTCATCCTCGAGTTCCTGGCCCTGATCGCGCTGCGCCTGCGCGAGCCCAATCTTTCGCGCCCTTTCCACGCCGGCAGTTTCGCCTTCGTCTGCCTGCTCGGCGCCGCGCCCACCGCGCTCATCGCCTACGCCCTCTACGCTTCGCGTTCCGAGACACTCGGCAATCCCGGAACCCTGTTCGCCCGCGTATCCTCGCTCCTGTTCGCCGCACTCGTAGCTTTGCTTGGCCCTCCGCTCTATGCCCTCACCCTCGCTCTGGCCCGCCGCCGCAAGAAGCAGGCGACAGTGCACAGTGAACAGTGAATAGTGGACAGTGGACAGTGGACAGCAAACAGTGTCAGTTCTCAATTTCTAGCTTGCAGCCTGTAATTCTTGACCCTGAACCGCGAACTCGCGGCGTGCGTCGCCAGTCCCGATGTCCCTTAGTCCCGAAGTCCCGGCACTCTACTCCCTATTGGCTACTCCCAACTGCCTGCTTCTGGTTCCCTTGTTCCCTCGTTCCCTTAGTCCCCGCCTTCTTCGCCTTCCCATCCTCAAAGAGCTTGATCGCCCGCGCCACGCGGTCGCGCGCGTATGCCGCGTCGTGCCATCCCTTGATCTCCACGCGCTTGCCTTCGAGAATCTTTGTAGATTGAGAAAAAGTGCGTCATCTCCTTGAGCAGGTGCGGATAGATATCCGTGTAGTTCCAGATATTGGCGAACCTGGGATTATTCTTGCCCACAGCCAGCACCTTTTCGTCGAGCACGCCCTGGTCCAGCATCTCCAACAGGCCGATCGGCCGCACCTCCTGCACGCAGCCCGGAAAGCTCGCATCCGGCACCAGGACAAGCACGTCCAGCGGATCGCCGTCGTCGCTCAAGGTCGACGGAATGAACCCGTAATCGCCCGGATAGTGCACCGGCGAGTACAGATTGCGGTCCAGCTTGAAGACGTGCAGTTGCTTGTCGTACTCAAATTTCTGCGTCCCGCCTTTGGGAATCTCGACGACCGCACGAAAGACCTCCGGCGCGCGCTCGCCCACCGGCAACTCCAGATAATTCACCATTGCGTTGGTTTTCTCCTTGGGGAAATGTAAAACTCGATGCGCTGATAGCGGACAGTGAACAAGAGACAGTGAACAGTGGACAGTACGAGTGTGCAGTGTGAGTGTGCAGTGTGAATGAACCGTGTGCGCCGATCATTCACACCCACACTCGCACTCCCCGCAAGCCCTCAGTCCCTGCCTTCTACTCCCTATTGGCTACTCCCTATTCCCTGTCTCTCCGTCCCTGCTTCTATAATCAAGAATCATGAAGGCGCATGTCTACGTTACGTTGAAAACTTCGGTCCTCGACCCGCAGGGCCAGACCATCCACAATGCTCTGCGCAAGCTCGGATTCGCCGATGTCGCCGCCGTGCGCCAGGGCAAATATTTCGCGCTTTCGCTCGCCGAAGGCCTCTCGACCGAGAAGGCAAGCGCCGAAGTCGAGCGCATCGCCCGCGAAGTTCTCACCAACCCAGTCATCGAAGAATTCAACTACAAAATCGAAGAATAAAGCGGCACTGCGGTAGGTTTTCAGCTGTCAGCTCTCAGCTTCCCGAGATCGGTTGTCTGTCATCTGTGGCCAGAAGAGATGACAGCCGATTCTTTGATCGCGCGCGGGGGCCCGGTATTGGAGCACCCCGCGATCGCCACAACTCGGTACATGGGTCAAGATAAATGGGTCAATTTGCAGTTAGATATCCGTGGACATCGACGGCCATCTGGGTGGTGCCTTGGCCGCCGATATACACATACACGGAACTACCGGCGGGATATACGAAGCCTGAAGGGAACTGGAGCTGCGTCATTCCTACATTTGGCAGGGACCAGTACTCGCGTTGGCCGCTGATCGTATTGTCGTAGAGGTTCAGGTAGTTGTCGCCTGCGGTAAAAACGCTGGCCTCAATACTGGTGATCACCAGATTTTCGCCGGCTGGAACCACATAAGGAGGGCCAAACGTGCCTCCCGGAATATATTGGTGCAATTGGGTCATTGTAGCGTTAGCAACGTTGGCTTTTCCCTCTGTGGTCAGATGAACGATTTGCGAGGCTTGCCTGGAAATGTCTTCGGTGACCGCGGGATTCCCGGTAGTGTTTGTCACCTGGACCAGCGCGGCCGCGATGGCATGTACCTCACGGGGTACGGCCAGCGTTAACACCAAGGCAAAAACCGCGGCGCATCCCACCATAATGCCGGCACGCACCAATGTCGATTTCAATTGAAACTTTGCGAAGTTCATCATTTTGCTTTCTCCATGTGCGGCGCCGTGCGCCGGGTCTTGAACTGCGTAAATCCAGCCGCGGCCGCCAAGCCGATGTCCATCAGGGCAAAGGCTGAGGGCTCAAGTGTGGACGAGGTTGTGCTGGAGGAAACGCGGTCCAGCGCGTAGTTGCCGTTGGGCGTAAAGTTGCCATCGCTGTTTTTCGAGCAGCACCTGATCATGCAATTGGAGGGGAAGCTGCATGAAGGCGGGGTGCGATGCACGCTGCAATTGAGCGGCCACTTAGGTGGATGATTGACTCACTGAAAATAATAAACTTAACAAGTCATGCTCGTCCTTCTGCGTCGAGGAAATGCAATTTGTTGCATGAGATGTGGGAGAGAAGTTTCCATTGACGGCGCTGCGGAACTCGTGGAGACGCGCGGAAAGGCCGATGGGAATTGGCGAGGCTGCTTTGAATCCCGCACCGCAGGTGGCAATCGCGGTTAGCGCGGCTTGCCGGGCAGAACGAAGTGCTCGGCACAGCGCGGCTCGTAGGCGTCGCCGGGGACTTTGATGGGGCTGTCATAAGGCGCGGGTTTGCCGCCGATGAGGCGCTGCGAGTAGAGCGCGCGGGCCCCGCAGGCGCAGTAGGCCATGCACTCGGTGATGCTGCCGCCGTAGGCGTTCACCAGCCAGGTGAGGTTGAGCAACTCCCCAAACGGCATCGCCCGAAAGTCTAGGTCGAGCCCCGCCACGAGCACGTCGTGGCCTGCGTCAAGCAGATAACGGGTGAAGAGAAATATCTCGTTGACGAACTGGCCTTCGTCGATGGCAATGCACTCAACCCGCTTGCCAATTCCCTGCTCCGTATCGCGGATGGCTGCGAGCACTTCCCAGGGATTGGCCGAGTTGAAGGTAATGGCATCCATCTTGCCGCCGCCGTTTGGATTGCGGCTCTCGACCACGCCCGGTCCGCCCTTGGTGTCGTCGCTCGGCTTGAGGACGAGGACAAATTGCTTGGCATACTGGCGGCGCATCTCGGCGCGTCGCACCAGCTCCGCGGTCTTGTTGCTGCGCATCGGTCCCATCATCAGTTCGAGTTTGCCTTGCACGTGCATCCCCCAGTGGCAAATGCTTCCGGATTCTCATGATAGCGCCGCAGGCTGTTCGCGCACGGCTCACCTCTCGAGGATCAGTCTTTCCGCATCAACCACGGCCTTCATCGTGCCAGCTTCGGCGAAGAAGTGCACGAGGTCGGCGGAGAGCGCGCTTCCGTGCGCATCGAATTCGAGCGACGGCGAGCCGGGCACAAGCGGAGCAGTGACCATGTGCATGGGTCCCGCGCCCTGCGCATCGAAGAACAACGAAGTAAGTTTGCGCTCGAGCGGCAGGGGAAAGCTCTCCGCGATGAAAACCATTTTGCCACGGGTGGTGATGAGCACGGGCCCCTCGTTAGTGGTGAATAGCTGCTCCACCGAGCCCTGGCCGGCGGCCGACGCTCCGGAGGAAAGTTCGCTCACGCGAGAGTACTTGCGGGCCAGGCCGTTGGAGTAGATTTTGGCGAAGACGTTGGCCGAGTCGTCGTTCCTCCACACCGACAAATAGAAGAGGCCGATGGAGGCGGTATCGGCCTGCTCGGCCGCAGTGGTGGCGCTGCGCAACTGGCCGGCCCAGTAGAGACCGCCGTTCCATGCGGGAGTGAGATCGCGGGCCGCGTCATCGCCGCCGAGAAGTTCGGAGAGAATCTGCACGTCGAGCTCGCCCACCTGGCCGATGTCGTAGGACCGGTAGGCGGCGTTGACCAGCGGATGAATGTCGGGCATCAGCGGCACGGCCGGGACGTGCCTCTTTTCGTATTCGCGGGGATTCAAAATCTCCCAGCTTGAAGTGGGCGGGCGGTCCAGCGCGCCCGCAAAGGCCGCGGCTTGGCCCTGGTCCATCCACACATCCTGCTCAAAGCTCATGCCTTCACGGTAGGGAAAGAGCATGGATTCGGAAAGCAGCAGGGGCGCGCGGGCCATCACAGGCGAGTCCCCGGTGTTCGCCATCTGCGACTTCAGCAGATCGAGCACTTCAGGATCCTTGACCAGGCTCTTGCCCATCGGCTTTAGCAGGCAATCCCACATCACAACGGTCGCCTGACCCTCGGCCACGGCGTCGCGTGCCGTGTCCATCTCGTCGCGGGCCAGATGATCCTTATCGCCGGCCCAGTTGGTAGAGACGTCGTCGGGAGTCTGGTTGTCCCACTTCTCGAGGTCGGCGTGCTGGTCCTGCAGGGCGTGCGTCAGCTCGTGCGCAAGCACCGGCTGCTCTTCGTCCGCGCTCTTGCCCACGGGCATGTAGTAGTGCGTCAATTTTTGCAGTTGCAACGGAGTAAAGTACTTGAGCAGCCAACTTCAGCTGCTTATGCAGTTTGGCCGCCAAAATTACCTTCTTGTTATCGCCTCCCGGGACGGAAAATTCAGAGTAGGCGTTGCCGGTGGCAACTACCACCGCATCCGGCTTCTCTTTCCGAACGATGTCGGCATTGACTTCGGTCTTCAAGTGAACCGTGACGCCTTCGTTCTTGAGTTGCTTCACCTGGTAGCGGATGTACTTCTTCAGATCGTCGGTTTCCTTATCTTTGACGATGGCTGCCATGGGAATCAATCCGCCGAGATAGGAAGCCTTCTCGTACAACACCACTTCGTGACCGCGTTGCGCAGCCACGCGCGCTGCTTCCATCCCCGCCGGGCCGCCGCCGACTACCAGTACCTTCTTCTTTTTCTTCGCCGGAGTAAATATGTATTCCGGATCGATTTCCCGCCCCAGGGCCGCATTGATCCGGCATTCGAGCGCCAGGTTCTTATTGCGGCAATCGAAGCAGTGCAGGCAGCCATGGCACCAGCAGATATCGTCCAACTCTCCGGCGGCCACCTTATTGGGCAGATCCGGATCGGCCAGCAGAGCGCGCGTCATGCCCACAAAATCCAGACTCCCCTTGCGCAGATACTCTTCGCCCATCCATGGATCTATACGGCCCGCAGTCCATACAGGAATATTCTTAACCTTCTCTTTAACGGCTACACAGAGCGGCACCGCGGCGCCTCTGCCGCCATTGCTCCAATCCATACCCTCAGGCAGGTTATCGGGCGGCTCCGGATACAGCAGCTTATCGGGTTGAATCAGACCGCCGCGATGACCGTAGCTGTGAGCGCGGCAGCTGAGGCCGTCGGCGCCCGAGTCGGCCACCAGTTTCGCCATTTCCACGCCTTCATGTACAGGGTACGCATTTGCGATGCGATATTCCGCGATGTCCATCAGCACGGCCACAGCAAATTTACCCTGGCTGCGCTCTTTGACTCCCTCCACAATCCGGCGCAAAAAGCGGGTGCGGTTTTCAAAGCTCTGCGGGCCGAACTCGTCGGTGCGGTGATTCCAGAATCGGGACAGGAAGGTCGCGCCCTGATGGCAGGTGCCATGATTAATCTCAACCCCATCGAAACCTGCCTTCCATACGCGCAGGGCAGCGCTGATCCAGATCTCAATCATGGCCTCGACTTCGTCGTGAGTCATGGCCCGGC
>CAVXOO010000291.1:0-4334 GCA_963762945.1 uncultured Acidobacteriaceae bacterium
CCCCCGACGAGTCGGTCGTCAACACCATGCGCGCAGTCGCAGCCGGCGCGATGCCTGAAGAGCAACTGGCGAAATGGCTTCGGTCTTTCGTCCGATAGGCGAAATCCTATTCCGAAAAGCAGAGGCAGCAGCGCCCACAGCGCCGCGATCCTGTTGTCCGTAGTCCCACCCCTCGGGTAAGAACCCGCTTAAGTTCTCAAATTCGGACCATCAAACGCGAAAGGGACTAAACTATCCCCTTGATCCAAGGTTGTGTCCAATGAGAGGACTGCGGACATGAGTGGCAAATATATCTTGGCACTGTGGTCTGACGTGGTGGCAAGGATGAGCGGAATCGCCTCGCTTGTTTTTACGGCTCTTGGAACTTTCTCGCCCCTGTTCTCGGGGGTGAAGGGGTTGGAGTATTCCAAGCAGTTTTGCTGGGTCGCCGCTGCTACATGCTTCGTGATTGCCAATTTTATGGTATGGAGACGCGAACATCAGGAAGCCATAAGCCAATCCCCAGCAATTAAGATGACCGTGGAACAAATCCGATGGGAATTAGGCTCCAACAATGATACTGTGCTTATCTTCGCTGTTCATCTAGTCAATAGCGGCGCGCCTTCCATAACACACGGATGGCACGGGAGCATTGAGTTTGGGCAGGGTGGCGAGGAAGCACTCCAACTTTTTCGGCCCGTATTCCCTTGGATTATTCGACAGGACGCGCAGAGTGTGACACTTCGTGCAGAAGATTTGATCGTTTTTAAAACATTAGAACGAAGATTGGAAACAGGGGAAGCTAAGGTCGGAAGGATTTTCTATCGCCTACCTGGCAACCGAATAGATCAGTTGAGGGCAGCCAACTTTACAGCGACAATAGGATGTCTCGATTTCAAAGGAAAGCTGGTTCAAGGGAGGTTCATTCCGCATGGCGCCCTCTTGACGGGGGTTCAGATTTACCCCAGCGAGCAAGGGGCCATAATGCCTACGCCGCCTGAATCGGCATCTTAAACTCCAACTTCTCCGCCCGAATCAGGCGGATGAGCGCATCGCGGAAAAAATGCGGGTTGACCGATTGTTAAACCGAAACTTCATTTCATCGAGGTAAGCTGCAAGACGCTTCGCGAGAATCCGATGCCCCGTTCCCACAATCCTCGCTTCAACAGCTGAAAAGCTGCACATTGACCCGTTCCCCGTTTAACGATAAAATCGAATGGTTTGGCGATGCACCCCGGCTAAGGGTGCGCGGGGAGTGAGCCTGTCCGCCGTCCTGGTTGGACTCGGGCTCGATTCCCGATGCAGTTGTCCGTCTGTATCCGCCCCAAACGCGAAACCACTGAGGAAGCGCCTCGAAGCCTGGGCGCTCAAGTCGCCGCGACCCCGAGGAGCGGTGACCGGGAAAGAAGGCCTGACAGAGAAGGTATCTGTGGTTTCGCCGGGGCTATACGGATTTCGAGTTACGTGCCTGGCCCACGGGCCTCAGGCGAGAGAGGTTTTGTTATGTACGCAGTCATTCGCACCGGTGGCAAGCAATACCGCGTGGCCCCCGGCGACGTGTTGAAGATTGAAAGCGTTGAAGGCGGTCCGACGGTCGAGTTCACCGACGTTCTGGCGGTCTCTGGCACGCCGGGAACCCTGGCGAAGCCAGCCAAGGCCAAGGTCACGGCCGAGATCGTGGGCACAGGCCGCGCCGACAAGATCCTGGTCTTCCACTTCAAGCGCAAGAAGCAGTACAAGAAGCTGCAAGGCCACCGGCAGAACTTTACCGAAGTGCGCATCCAGGCCATTGTGGCCGACGGCGTCACCTACGCGGCAAAGTAGTCGCGGCTTACCGGGAATTGGCGCTGATTGTGCACGAACCTTGGTTCCTGCACGGAACAGGCTAAAAGCTAACAGCTAGAAGCTGTTTTTGAGGGGATTCGGCAATGGCACATAAAAAAGGTGGAGGCAGCTCCACAAACGGACGGGATTCAAACGCGCAACGGCTGGGTGTAAAGTCCTTTGCCGGCGAGTTGATCACAGGCGGCACCATCATCAGCCGCCAGCGCGGCACGCGCATCAAGCCGGGCCCCAACGTGGGCATCGGCTCCGACGACACGCTCTTCGCCAAGGTCACCGGCCGCGTGGTCTTCACCGATCGCGGACGCCGCGGACGCTTCGCCTCCATCGAGCCCGCAGCCGCCAAGTAACGGCGGCGCCGCTCTGCAACTTGAAAGGCCACGGCATCGCCGTGGCCTTTGCTTTTTGCGATCGGCAACTTGCGGCCGCCGGAACCAAATCGCGCGGCGAGGCGAATCTCCCGTTGCTCTAGAGTCGTTGGGTTCGATTCGCCGCCGCCCTTCGGGGCAAAGGCTGCGGATCGGCGAGATCTTCGCTCCACACTTGGCAGAGAGATACTGATTCGCCGTTTTTCGGCGCGGCTGAAGTTGTGCCCTGCCATCTCGTGCTCCACAATGCAGCTTTTCAGCAAGCGCTGAGGCCGTAATCTTTCAAAATCTTCATCATGATGGGTTCGCCGGATTCATGCGCATTCTCTGCGCTTGTGGCATTCTGAGAATGGCACGGAGGATTCTCGATGAAGACAGTCAAGCTGTTTGTTTTGGCGGCGCTGCTGGCGTCGGTTTGTGGCATGGCCAACGCGGCCGATCGCTCAATTTATCCCGATCCCTCGCAGGCGCGGGCGGATCTGGCGGCGGCGCTCAAGACCGCGGCGGCGACGCACCGGCGCGTTCTGCTCGATTTCGGCGGCAACTGGTGTCCCGATTGCCAGGTGCTGGATATTTACTTCCACGACGCGCGGAACAAGGCGATTCTGGAGGAGAATTTCGTGCTGGTGGACATCAATATCGGGCGCATGGACGCTAATGTGGATTTGGCCGAGAGGTACGGCGTTCCCTTGAGGAGGGGCGTTCCTGCGTTGGCGGTTTTGGGCGAGCATGGCGAACTGCTCTATAGCCAGAAGGGCGGCGAGTTTGAAGACATGCGGAATCTGCAGTCTTCGGCGCTGACGGAATTTTTGTTGAAGTGGCGGGCGGGACGCTGAGGGGTCGCGAGCGGAGTTGGCGGAGTTGGCGGCTGTGCTATCCCACCCATTCGCGCATGGAGCGCGTGAATGGATGGGGCACCCGGCATAAGTTGGGCAGGCTGGCCTCTGCAAGGCAGCAATGAGGAACAATTAGACGGCGCGGCCTGCGGCGGCGGCGGAGGCCCAGGCCCACTGGAAGTTGAAGCCGCCGAGTTGGCCGGTGACATCGACCACTTCTCCAATGAAATAGAGGCCGGGGATGGTGCGGCACTCCATGGTTTGCGCGGAGAGCGCGGCGGTGCTGACGCCGCCGGCGGTGACTTCGGCTTTCTCGTAGCCCTCGGTGCCGGCGGGGATGAAGGCGAAGTTGTGCAGGCGGCGCTCCAATTCGTCGAGGGCGTGGTTGGTCCAGCCTGTGGGCGCGGCCACTTCAGCCAGCCGATCGGCGAGGCGGGCGGGCAGATGGATGCGAAGCGCCGCTTTGAGCGCGGTGAGATCGCGGCGGGCTTTGGGCGCGCGCAGGGGCGCGAGCAGCTGGTGGTCTGGCGCAAAGTCGATTTGGATGGGTTTGGGCGGCTCAAAATAGGACGAGATTTGCAAGATGGCGGGGCCGCTGAGACCGCGATGGGTGAAGAGCATCTTCTCGCGAAAGCTGCGCGTGCCCGCGGTGACGAGGACGGGCGCGGAGATGCCGGCGAGATCGGCGAAATGCTCGCGATCGGGAGCGGAAAAAGTGAGCGGAACGAGGGCGGGGCGGCAGGGTTCGATGGGGATGCCGAACTGACGGGCGAGATCGAAGCCAAAAGCGGTCGCGCCGATTTTGGGAATCGAGAGCCCGCCGGTGGCGACGATGAGTGCGGGCGCGGTGTAGACGGCGTTGCCTGCGACGACGGTGAAGGCGCTCGAGGAGTCGTCGCGGCGCACTTCGTGGATGGTGGTGGAGACGAGCACGTGCACGCCAACCTCTGCGCACTCGCGCATAAGCATGTCGACGATCTGTTGCGCGGAGCCGTCGCAGAAGAGCTGGCCCAGGGTTTTTTCGTGCCAGGCGATGCCGTGGCGTTCGACGAGATGGATGAAGTCTGCGGGCGTGTAGCGGGCGAGGGCCGACTTGGCGAAGTGAGGATTGGCGGAGAGGAAGTTGCCGGGGCCGGTGTGGAGGTTGGTGAAATTGCATCGGCCGCCGCCGGAGATAAGGATTTTTTTGCCGGGTTGATTCGATCGCTCAAGCAGGGCGACGCGGCGGCCGCGGCGGCCGGCTTCAATGGCGGCCATGAGGCCCGCAGCGCCAGCGCCGAGGATGAGCACGTCGAAATGGTGTGGAGGC
>CAVXOO010000292.1:0-4732 GCA_963762945.1 uncultured Acidobacteriaceae bacterium
CGCGAGCCAAAGGAGCCGTCGATCCCGTGGAGATCGAGGTGATCCTCCACCGCATGGAGAATTATGCTCGATTTCATTTCCGTGGCGAAGAGGTGGCCATGGAAAAAACCGGCTTCCCGGGATTGGAAGCGCACCGCGGCGAACATCGGAAATTCATCGCGAAAGTCGCGGAGATGACGGAGCGCTTCATGGGCAGCAACGATCCGCAGCACGCCACCGAGATCGCGCGGTTCCTCCACGACTGGATTGTCGATCACGTGTACCAGATGGACGGGATGTATGTCAACTACCTGCACGACCACGCAACGGAATGGTGCAATCGCTCGGAGATCACGGGCACCATCCGGCAGGCGGCGAAAGTGGACAACGGCAGGGATCAAAGCCCCGGTTCCTGACAAGCCGTGGTCGCGGCGCGCAACCCAGGCGCTCGCAGCCTTCTCCGCCGCAGCCTTTCGCGAAACCGGCATGAGCGCGGTTAGTCCCGGCTCGCGTGCGCATCATTCTTCGCGGGAGTAGGTGTTCTTTTCCTTCTCCGCATGGCGCTCGAGGGCGAGCTCGATGAGGCGCGTGATCAAATCCGTGTAGCTGAGTCCCGATGCCTCCCACAGCTTGGGATACATGCTGATCTGCGTGAAGCCGGGCATGGTGTTCACTTCGTTCACGTAGATGCGGCGCTTGCCGCCGGGGTCCATGAGGAAGTCCACGCGAGCGAGACCGGAGAGATCGCAGGCGCGGAATGCGGCCACGGCCATCTCGCGGATTTTTTTCGACTCTGTCCGGCTTAATTGGGCAGGGATCACCGGCACGGAGCCTTCGGAGAGATACTTCGCCTCGTAGTCGTAGAACTCCTTGCCGGGCACGATCTCGCCGGCCACGCTGGCCTCGGGCGAGTCGTTGCCGAGCACGGCGACTTCGAACTCTCGCGCGCGCGCCTTTTTCCCGCCTACACCCTCTTCAACGATGAGCTTGCGATCGTATTTCGCGGCCAGCGTGAGCGCGGGGCCGAGCTCCTTGCGGTCGTGCGCTTTGCTGATGCCGACCGACGAACCGAGGTTCGCCGGCTTGACGAAGACCGGATAGCGGAGCGCACGCTCGACCTGCGCGATGGCTTTGCGCGGGTTCTTCTCCCACTCGGCGCGGAGCAGCGTGACATGCCGGACGATGGGCAGCTTGGCCTCGACGAAGAGGCGCTTCATCACGTCCTTGTCCATGCCGGCGGCCGAGCCCAGCACGCCGCTGCCGACGTAGGCAATGCCGGCCAGCTCGAAGAGTCCCTGGATGGTGCCGTCTTCGCCGAAGGTGCCGTGCAAGACGGGAAAAACCACGTCGAGGGACTGGCCACCGGGGGACTTGCCGTCGAGGCTCTGGTTTTGGTTGAGATCGGTAGAGGAACGGGGCTCCGGCGCAAGCAGCGTGGGAATGCCTTCGTGGAGGAGCTTTGCGCCCGGCGTGGCTTCGGGGTCGCCGGCGCGCAATCGCCGCGACCCCGCGCTCACGTCGCCGCTGAGCAGGTGATTGGCGTCTGCCGCGGCCAGCCAGCGGCCTTCCTTGGTGATGCCGATAGGGGTTACGTCGAATTTTTTGCGATCGATGGCCCGCAAAACCGACGCCGCCGAGAGCAGAGAAACCTCATGCTCGCCGCTGCGCCCGCCAAAAAGTATGCCCACGCGAAGTTTTTTTGTCATTTTCGATCGAACTCTCTTGTTGCCGTGTCCGCTGCCACTTCCAGTTTAATGCCGCGAGCAGGGCAGTTCTGTGCGGTCCGCGTGCAATCCCTCTGCCCGGCGCGGTATCGCGAACAGGCTCCGTGAGAGCCTCCCGTTTGCGCGCGATGTTGTTACGATAAAAGGCGATGGCCGTGTAGAGACGAAGACCTGGCGGCGGCAGACCAGGGACACCAAAAGTGCTATTTTCAAACACTCTTTGGTAATTAAAATGTTGGGCAGGTGTATTCCGGTGTTCATTGCAGTACTTACTCCGCCGAGCATTCTGAGCGCGAACAGTAGCGCATGGTCCTTCGCTGCGGTGATGCTGGCGGCGCTGTTGGGGGGCATGCGCGGGTGGTACCTGGAGTACAGGAACCGGCGCAGCATCGCCGCGCTGGCGTACCTGGAACAGCGGCGCGCGCGCATTCTGGAGGAGATCAATCACTCCAGGCCGCTGGCGGGAATTCTGGAACGGATCACCGAGATGGTTTCGATGCGGCTCAACGGAGCCGCATGCTGGTGCCATGTAACCGAAGGCGCAACCCTGGGCAACCCACCGGCCGAGCTTTCGGTAGCGTCGCTGCGGACGGTTGAGGTTCCCATCACCGCGCGCTCGGGACCGCCGCTCGGCTCGTTGTTTGCCGCCTTCGATGCGCGCATCTGGCCCTGCCCGGAAGAACAGGAAACCTTGGCGATGGCGGCGGCGCTGGCCACGCTGGCGATCGAAACTTCGCGCCTTTACGCCGATCTCGTGCACCGCTCACAGTTCGATGCCCTCACTGACGTCGAGAATCGCTTTGTGATGGAGAAGAAGCTGGCAGAGACCATTGAAGCCGCGCGGCAGGCGGCCAGCATCTTCGGCTTGATCTACATCGACCTCAATCGATTCAAGCGCGTCAACGACGTATACGGCCACATGGTCGGCGACCTTTTTCTGCAGGAGATGGCGCAACGCATGAAGCGGCAACTGCGCCCCGGCGACACTCTGGCGCGGCTCGGGGGAGACGAGTTCGCAGTGCTGGTGCCGGTAGTTCACAACCGTGAAGAGGTGGAAAAAATCTCGGCGCGGCTGGAATCCTGCTTCGACGAGCCCTTTGTGACGGAGGGATGCGTATTGCGCGGCTCGGCAAGTATAGGCATCGCTCTCTATCCCGAGGACGCGGAAACAGTCGAGACCCTGGTGAACGCGGCCGACGCCTCGATGTACGTGGCCAAGTGTACGCAAATGGGGCAGAGCCGGGCCACGGCGATGGTGGACGAAGACGAGTTCGCGGAACGAGACAGAATCTAGAGCCGGTTATTGACTCTCCAGGGTTTCCACAAGCCTCTCTCCTCTGCGGATTCATTCTCTAATCCATCCTGCCGATAGGAACTTCAGGGGAGTAAGTTGCTCTGCCGGGAGTCTCTCTACGCCGCCAAAAACGAAGAAATGGCCCGGTTGCGTCTGGGAAAACTCTTGGGCGAGCGGCGCCGAAAAGCGGCTTGACACGCATCGGGACGCGGCTCGGCGCGATCGGCGTGAAAGCATGTGCTGGGCCGGAGAGTTGGCTTGATAGGATAGATACCCGATGAGAAAGCTTGTGGCAATGCTGGCAATGGCTGTGAGCAGCGCAACCGCGTCTGCCGCGCCCCCCGCGTCTCTGACCAGTTTTCAGGTCATTGGCACATTGAGCAATGCGCAAGCCGAAAAGCATTTGCCGGTCGGCTTTGAGGCCACCGTTACCTACTTTGGATTTCGTCAGGCTCTGTTTGTGCAGGACGGCGAAACCGCGATCTACGTTGCTGCGCCGGCCGGCGCTAATCTGCTTCCTGGCGACCGGGTTCTGGTGCGGGGAGAGATGCGGCCGAGCTTCCGCCCTTATGTCGTGGGCAACGAGGTGAAGGTTCTGAGTCACGGATCGCTTCCCAAACCTATTCACGCAACCTTCGACCAGATGATTCGCGGCGAAACCGATTGCCGTCTGGTTACGGTTCGCGCCACGGTGCGCGCGGCCGACCGCGAGTTCGACACGCGTTCCGTTCGGACCGTGGGCTTCCTCCACCTGCTGCTGGAGGGCGAAGACGTGGAAGTCATGATTGACAGCGACGACCCGAATGTTTTTGACGGGCTGCTGGGCGCCGAAGTCGAGGTCACCGGTGTGGGGTCGGGTCAATTCGACAACAAGATGCAGCAAACCGGAGTGCTGATTCATATTCAGTCGCCCGGCGACGTCAAAGTTTTGAAGCGCGCGCAGACCGACCCGTGGTCGATTCCGGTCACGGCGATGGACCGCGTGATCGTGGGACGCCGCATCGCCGATTTGAGCCAGCGCATGCGAGTGCGCGGCGTCGTCACCTACTACCAGCCGGGAGATTCGGTGGTGCTCCAGGATGGGCAGAAGAGCATTCGCGTTATCCTGGGCAGCTCGCCCGAAGTGCGTGTTGGCGATCTTGCCGATGCCATCGGCTTTCCCGATGTGCATGACGGTTTTCTGACCTTAACACAAGGCGAAGTGCGCGACGATAGGATCCAGTCGGACGTGACTCCGGTGCTCCGCCGTTGGAAGGATCTCACGGTGGGCGGCAACGACGGGATCAGCCACATCTTCGATCTGGTGTCGATTGAAGGGCAAGTCGTCACAGAAGTGCGCCAGGCCACGCAGGATGAGTACGTGCTCGAGAGCGATGGACATCTGCTCTCGGCGATCCTGCGCCATTCGGATTCGGCGAGCGGGATTCAGGCACAGCCGATGCGGTCGATCCCTATCGGCACGCGGATTCGCGTAACCGGCATCTGCATGCAGACCGACGCCAACCCGTTCAATGGCGAGGTCCCCTTCAATATCGTGATGCGCACCATTGACGACGTCGAGATTGTGAAGCAGCCGCCGTGGCTGAATGTCACGCATCTGCTTTACCTGGTGGCATTGCTGCTGATTGTCATTGTCCTGGTGGGTGCGCGAGGATGGTTCATCGAACACCGCACCCGGCACAAGACCACTGCGCTGGCGCACATTGAACAGCGCCGAGGCCGAATTCTGGAAGAC
>CAVXOO010000293.1:0-10149 GCA_963762945.1 uncultured Acidobacteriaceae bacterium
CGCTGCGCCAGTTGCGCAAGGCGCCGGGCTTCACCCTGACCGCGGTGTTGACGCTGGCGCTCGGCATCGGCGCCAACATCGCCGTCTTCAGCGTCGTCAACACGCTGCTGCTGCGCCCGCTGCCTTCCCCAACTCGCAGACAAGCCACATCCATCAAAACAATCGCAAGGGCGGCGATTCCAGCATGACCTACTCGACTGACGCCATGCAGTCGTTCCAGCAACAGAACCGCTCCTTCCAGCAGATCACCGGTTACTTCGCTTTCTCCGCCCACGGACCGTAAAGCCACCGGGAACGGCCAGCCGCAGCCCATCACCGGGCTTTCGGTCGCCGGAAATTTCTTCCCACGCTGGGTGTCGCACCCATGCTCGGCCGCAATTTCACGGGAAGAAACGCTCAAGAACAGCCGGCCCGTCGCCTTGCTGAGTTATCCGTTCTGGAAGCGGCAGTTCGGAGCCAATCCAGCCATCGTGGGCCAGACCATCGATCTTGACGGAACGCAGACCACCATCGTCGGCGTGCTGCCCGATCTTTCGACTTCGGCGCGGTCTTCTCGCCCGGCGCCAAGGTAGACGTTTATGGCCCCGCAATCCTCTCCGATATGGAAGATGGGGCAACACCATGGCCCTCGTCGGCCGCCTCAGGCTTGGCATCACTCTGGCGCAGGCACAGGCTGAAGCGGATAGCCTTGTTCCCCGTCTCCTCTTCGACAACAAGCATCCCGAGTGGGGCGGCGACTATACGGCTCAAGTCTTCGGCCTAAAGGAATACGTGAGCGGCAAACTGCGCCAGCCGCTTATCGTCCTGTGGTGCGCCGTGGGCATGATTCTGCTGATCGCCTGCGTCAATCTCTCCAATCTGCTTCTCGCCCGCGGCTCCGCTCGCTGCAGGGAGTTCGCGATGCGCACTGCTCTTGGCGCAGGACGCGGCAGAATCGTCCGCCAGCTTTTTACGGAAAGCCTCGTTCTCTCCCTTGCCGGAGCCGTGCTCGGCCTCGGCGTGGCCTTCGCCGTGGTCTCGTGGCTGGCTCACCAGGCCGCCATCGCGCTGCCCCTCCTCAGCAGCCTGCGCATCGACGGCGCCGCTCTTGCGTGGACACTCCTGATTGCCATTGTGACTTCGCTGCTCTTCGGCCTCGCTCCCGGAATCCAGCTCGCCGGGGCAACCTGCAGACCGCCCTTAAAGACGGTACCCTGGGCTCCGGCCAGGGCAGAAGCCACAACCGCGTTCGCTCCATCCTCGTCATCTCTGAAATAGCCCTGGCCTGTGTTCTGTTGGCCGGCGCCGGATTGCTGCTGCGCAGTTTCCTTCATGTCCTCGATGTCGATCTCGGCTTCGAGCCCAGCCGTGCCGCCGCAATCAGCGTCAGCTACGACGACGGCGGCGATGCGGTCAAGCGCGGCGTCATCCTGCAGCAGATTCTTCAGCGCGTCGAACAGATTCCTGGAGTCGAAACCGCAGGCATCAGCGACAGCCTGCCCATGAGCACCAATCGCAGTTTTATGATTTTGCCCAAGGGCCACGCATTTAAAAAAGACGAATTTCCACCTACCTTTGTCTACGTCGTTACGCCCGGCTACCTCCATGCCATCGGCATGCACCTGGTCGAAGGCCGCGATCTCAGCTGGGATGATACAAACAAGGATCTCGGCGCGGTCATCGTCAACGAAACCGTCGCGCGCCATATGTGGCCCGGCCAGGACCCGATCGGGAAAATAGCCGAGATCAACGGCGGCTCGTTCGCTCAGGTCATCGGCGTCGTCGCCGACGTGCATGAAACCAGCGCGGAAACGCAGCCTGGTTGGCAGGCCAACCAGGCTGCGTTTCCGCGCTGGTTTCATGCACGTCGGCGACGACGCCGATGACCTGAGCGAACGAGCCGCCGTTGATCTCGGCTATTTTCCCGATCGGGTCCGGCCGGGCCACATATGGCGCGCGACGGTTTCGTTGACGATGACCGCGCCGAGATCCTTGTTTGTATCATCCCAGCTGAGATCGCGGCCTTCGACCAGGTGCATGCCGATGGCATGGAGGTAGCCGGGCGTAACGACGTAGACAAAGGTAGGTGGAAATTCGTCTTTTTTAAATGCGTGGCCCTTGGGCAAAATCATAAAACTGCGATTGGTGCTCATGGGCAGGCTGTCGCTGATGCCTGCGGTTTCGACTCCAGGAATCTGTTCGACGCGCTGAAGAATCTGCTGCAGGATGACGCCGCGCTTGACCGCATCGCCGCCGTCGTCGTAGCTGACGCTGATTGCGGCGGCACGGCTGGGCTCGAAGCCGAGATCGACATCGAGGACATGAAGGAAACTGCGCAGCAGCAATCCGGCGCCGGCCAACAGAACACAGGCCAGGGCTATTTCAGAGATGACGAGGATGGAGCGAACGCGGTTGTGGCTTCTGCCCTGGCCGGAGCCCAGGGTACCGTCTTTAAGGGCGGTCTGCAGGTTGCCCCCGGCGAGCTGGATTCCGGGAGCGAGGCCGAAGAGCAGCGAAGTCACAATGGCAATCAGGAGTGTCCACGCAAGAGCGGCGCCGTCGATGCGCAGGCTGCTGAGGAGGGGCAGCGCGATGGCGGCCTGGTGAGCCAGCCACGAGACCACGGCGAAGGCCACGCCGAGGCCGAGCACGGCTCCGGCAAGGGAGAGAACGAGGCTTTCCGTAAAAAGCTGGCGGACGATTCTGCCGCGTCCTGCGCCAAGAGCAGTGCGCATCGCGAACTCCCTGCAGCGAGCGGAGCCGCGGGCGAGAAGCAGATTGGAGAGATTGACGCAGGCGATCAGCAGAATCATGCCCACGGCGCACCACAGGACGATAAGCGGCTGGCGCAGTTTGCCGCTCACGTATTCCTTTAGGCCGAAGACTTGAGCCGTATAGTCGCCGCCCCACTCGGGATGCTTGTTGTCGAAGAGGAGACGGGGAACAAGGCTATCCGCTTCAGCCTGTGCCTGCGCCAGAGTGATGCCAAGCCTGAGGCGGCCGACGAGGGCCATGGTGTTGCCCCAATCTTCCATATCGGAGAGGATTGCGGGGCCATAAACGTCTACCTTGGCGCCGGGCGAGAAACCGCGCCGAAGTCGAAAGAGTCGGGCAGCACGCCGACGATGGTGGTCTGCGTTCCGTCAAGATCGATGGTCTGGCCAACGATGGCTGGATTGGCTCCGAACTGCCGCTTCCAGAACGGATAACTCAGCAAGGCGACGGGCCGGCTGTTCTTGAGCGTTTCTTCCACCGTGAAATTGCGGCCGAGCATGGGTGTGACACCCAGCGTGGGAAAGAAATTTCCGGCGACCGAAAGTCCGGTGATGGGCTGCGGCTGGCCGTTGCCCATGAGCTTTACGTTGTCTGGCCCGGAGAAGGCGAAGTAACCGGTGATCTGCTGGAAGGACCGATTCTGTTGCTCGAACGACTGCATCGCATCGGTCGAGTACGTCATGCTGGAATCGCCGCCCTTGGGATTCTTTTGATGGATGCGGACCAGTTGCTGCGAGTTGGGGAACGGCAGCGGGCGCAGCAGCAGCGTATTCACGACGCTGAAGACGGCGATGTTGGCGCCGATGCCGAGCGCCAGCGTCAACACCGCGGTCAGGGTGAAGCCCGGCGCCTTGCGCAACTGGCGCAGCGCGTAGCGGAGATCGTGGAGCAGCGTTTTCATTCCGCTTCCACCTCGTCTTCTAGCTTCTTCATCTCCTGTTCGCTGACCACTTTGCCGTCAAAAAGATGCAGCTCGCGCTCGGCGTGGCGGGCAAAGCGCGGATCGTGCGTCACCATGCAGATGGTCGCGCCCTCGCGATGCAGATCGCCGAGCAGGCGCATCACGGCTTCGCCGTTTTTCGAGTCCAGATTGCCTGTGGGCTCGTCGGCGAGCAGAATCGAGGGCGAACCGGCAAGAGCGCGCGCCACGGCCACGCGCTGCTGCTGGCCGCCGGAGAGCTGCGCGGGATAATGCCTCATGCGGTGCGCCATGTTCACGCGCTCCAGCGCTTCTTTCACGCGCTTCTTGCGCTCTGCCGAAGGCATTCCGGCGCGATAAGTCAGCGGCAGCTCAACATTCTCTTCGACCGTCAAATCGCCAATGAGGTTGAAGCTCTGAAAGATGAACCCGATCTCCTGATTGCGAATGCGCGAGCGCTCGCTGAAGCTCAGATTCTCCACCGGCTTGCTGTTGAGCTGGTATTTCCCGCCGGTGGGCGTGTCGAGCAGCCCCAGAATCGAAAGCAGCGTTGACTTGCCGCAGCCCGACGGGCCCGACATCGACACGTACTCGCCGCGCGCGATCGTCAGGTGAATGCCGGAGAGCGCATGGGTCTCCACTTCGTCGGTGTAGAAAACCTTGGTCAGGTCTTCGATCTCAATCAGTGTTCCGTTCGTTGCCATTGCGTTCTCCCTCTTTTCCAACGAGCTTCTAGCTGCTAGCCTCTAGCTTCTAGCTGAAGGACTCGTGAACGTTGTTCGTGAATCGTGATTGCCGTTTTCGATCCACTTTCCGGATCGACCATCCATTCAGCCCGCTCCCCTCCTTGGCTGGAAGCTAGAGGCTAGAAGCTAGAAGCTAGAAGCTGTCTTTCTACTCCAGCCGTATGCGGTCCACGTTGTCCCAGCGCGACATGTCGGAGAGAATCACCGTGTCGCCTTCCTTCAAACCTTCGATCACTTGGATTTCGTTCACCGAGGCGCGGCCCACTTTGACCGGAACCCGCGTGGCGCCCTTGCCCTCGGCGTCGACCTTGAACAAACTCAGCGTGGAATCTTCGTTGCCCAGCGCCGGCCGGCCCACGTAGAGCACATCCTGCATGCGCTCGAGATCGATCGTGCCGTCCACGCTCAACTGCGGCACCGCGCCCGCCGGCAACGCCCCGTCCAGTTCTACGTCTACAGTGCGGGTTCCGTTCACTACCGAAGGATCGATGCGCGTGACATGGCCGGGAATCACGCCATTGTGCGTGTCGATCGAGGCCGGCTGCCCGATCTGAATATCGCGCGCCTGCGTCTCGGCAATCTGCAGCGCGGCTTTCAGTTTGTCGCGCTGAATCACCTCGGCCACGCTGGTTCCCACCGTCACGTGCTGGCCCACCTGCACCGGCGTGGCCAGGGGCGCGAGCGTACCGGCAATCGTCGAGTGCACTTCAAGCGCCTGCGCCTGCTTCTGGTAAAGATCGAGCAACGCCTGGGCCTGATCGATCTTGGTCTTCTGCGAGGCCAGTTGCACGGCAATCGCTTTCTGGTTCACGTCAAGCTGCTGCTGGCTGAGCTGGTGCTGCGATGTCAACTGGTCGGCCGTGCTCTTCGACTTCTGGTAGGCCAGGCCGGAGATCACGCCCAGATCGTAAAGCGCCTTGTCGGTCTCGGCCTGCAACTGATCCTGCGTGTAGTCGGCGTTGACCTGCGCGGCAGCGGTCTTTTTGTCCATCAACGTGCTTTCAAGCTGCGCTTCGAGGCTCTTGTAATCGGCCTGTGCTGCTGCAAGCCCGAGCCGCGCGTTCAGCAACTCCTGTTCGAGCTGCGGATCGGCGAGATCCATAATGATGGTGTCCGGCGTGACCTGCGCGCCCGGCAAAATGCGAATGCGCACCACGGTCGCGTCGGTCTGCGCCGGGATCAGTTCAATCGAATCCTCGCGCGGCGCAAGAACCCCGGTCGACGAGCGCACCTGGCGCACCAGCGGACCGCGCTTTACGGTGTCGGTCCAGATCGTCGAGCGATCGACCTCGGGCGCGGCGGGTTTTAGGCGCATCACCACCGCGGCAAGCGCCGCAACGGCGGCCACTGCGACGCCAGACCAGATCAGCATCCGGCGTTTCTTCATTTTCTTCAAGTCGGGCCGAGCGATATCCATCGCCCAAAGACGAAGCATTTCCCGCGCCAAATTCAGATCGCGTGCTTTCGCTGAAAACAAACGGATTATTGGCAGCGATGTGCTCAGGTCCGCATGAAAAGTGCCCGCTTCCCGCGAGCCACTGTTCGATTTCGGACAATGAACATATCTGTTCAATTTTGAACGCCGGAATTCGATTCTGGACAACGGGACGCGTGTACGAAGCCTGGCAGGGCTCGTCTTATCTTTTGTTTGAGGTACTTACGCTTGCAAGCGATTGGCAGAGAAATTGCCCTTTAGGCTGCAACCGCTTTTGCGCAGGAGAGTGTATGGGGCACTTGCTTCAGGATCTTCGCTTTGCTTTTCGCCAGCTCCGCAAAGCGCCGAGTTTTGCCATCACCGCCATTCTCACTCTGGCGCTGGGCATCGGCGCCAACACCGCAGTTTTCAGCCTGGTGAATTCCATCCTGCTCAAGCGGCTGCCCGTGCCCCACGCCGAGCAACTCATGACGCTGGTGTCGCACCAAAATGTCGGCCCGATGCAAAACGCCTTCTCGCTGCAGGAGTTCAGGGCCATCCGCGCGCTGAGCGGGCGCTCGTTTAGCGACGTGCTCGCCTACACCAATTCGCTGGATGGCTTTTCGGCGCCGGGCCAGCAGCCGCAGCGGATCATGACCTGCTTTGTGAGCGGCAATTTCTTCTCGGGGCTGGGGTTGAAGCCGGCGGCCGGGCGGCTCTTTCTGCCCAGCGAGGGCGAGGTGATCGGCAACGACCCGGTCGTCGTTCTTGATTACAAATACTGGCAGCAGAAGTTCGGCGGCGATGCGAATATCGTGGGTCGCGCGGTTACGCTCGACGGCCATCCCATGACCGTGGTGGGCGTTGCGCCCAAGGGTTTTGGCGGGTTGCAGAGCTTCGTGAGCACGGCCGTCTATCTGCCCTTGTCGGAGCTGACCGTTTCCGGAACGCCCGCCGGCCAGATCGATAACTGGCAGAACCGGATGTTGGTTGTGAATGCGCGTTTGCGCCCGGGCGCCACCCAGGACCAGGCCAACGCCGAGCTGAGCCTGGTTGCGGACAGCCTAGCGCGCCAGCACCCCGATATTGAGAAACAGCTCCAGCTCCAGGCCTTTCCCGAGCCCGCCATGCGTATCAATCCCGGCGATCCGAAAACCATGTATGTGATTGCGGGGCTGTTTCTATCGCTGGCTGTGATGGTGCTGCTGTTGGCCGGCGTGAACGTGGCCAACCTGGTGCTGGTGCGGGCCACGGTGCGGCAGCGCGAGATGGCCATCCGCAGCGCGCTGGGCGCCGCGCGCATGCGCCTCTTTGCCCAGACGATCACCGAGAGCCTGTTGCTGGCGGTCCTGGGCGGCGCAGCCGGAGTGGCGTTGGGCATGTGGGCGTCGAACGTCCTCAGCCATCTGAATTTTCATGCTCCCATCGACCTCAATCTCGCGTTCAGCTTCGATTGGCGCATCTTCCTCTATTCGCTTCTGGTCGCTTCGCTGGCCGGGCTGGTGGTGGGCATGGTGCCGGCGCTGCGCATCGTGCGGGCCAACGTGAGCGCAGTGTTGCATGAAGGCGGACGCGGCGTAACCGCCGGCCGCCACTGGGTGCGCGATGGCCTGGTAGCGCTGCAGATTGCCGGATCGCTGGTGCTGCTGGTGGTGGCCAGCCTGTTTACGCGCAGCCTGAACGCCATGCAAACCATGGATTTCGGATTCAATCCCGATCACGTGTTGAACTTTGTCATCGATTCGAACGAAGTAGGCATGACGACCGAGCAGGGCCGCGACCTGGCCGCGAATCTTGTAGTCCGCCTGCACCAGCTCCCCGGCGTCGAGTCCGTCAGCCACGCCACCACGCTGCCCTTCGGTTATTTCGGCAGCGGCGATCAGATGATGGTGGATGGAGAACCGGCGCCGGCAAATCCCGCCGATGCAACAGCCCTCTACAACGTGGTTTCGCCGGAGTATTTCAACGTGATGGGCATTCCGCTCGCGCGCGGCCGCGCCTTTACCGCAGCCGATAACGAAAAAAGCATGGACGTGGCCATCGTAAGCGAGAGCACGGCCAGGAAATTCTGGCCCGGTCAGGACGCCATTGGCCATACCTTCCGCATGGCAACCGAGAAGGATCGCAAGCTGGAGGTGGTGGGCATCGTGCGCGACGCGGAATTCGCACTCTCCGTCGCAGGCCTGGGAGGCAAGCAGGGGCCGTATTTTTACATACCTTACGCCCAGCATGTTGCCGGGAATACTCTGATGGTCTTCCAGATCAGAACCGCGCAGGATCCTGCGATCTTGATCCCCGCCATGGAACACACGGTACACGAGCTGGCTCCGCAACTGCCGGTCTTCCAGGTGCAGACCATGCGCGAGTCGCTCTATACGCTGAACGGCTTGTTGCTCTTCCAGATCGGCGCCACGGTGACGGGAATCATGGGCGCCCTTGGACTGATGCTGGCGGTCATCGGGCTTTATGGCGTGGTTTCCTACGTTGTCAGCCGCCGGGTGCACGAGATCGGGCTGCGCATGGCGCTCGGCGCAAGCCGCAGAGGCGTCTTCGCCATGATCTACCGCCAGTCGCTGGCGATGATCGCCGCAGGATTGGGAGTTGGGCTGGCCGTGGCGCTGCTGGCAGCCAAAGCCGCGGGCCAGTTCGTCGTGGTCAACGCCTGGGATCCCGCTACCTTCGTGGCCGTGGCCACCGTGCTTGCACTCGCGGCGCTGGCTTCCTGTTATCCTCCCGCGCACCGCGCCATGACCGTGGAACCCATGGTGGCGCTGCGCGAGGAGTGAGCCGGTGAAGCAATTCTGTAAGTGGTAAGCTCGCGGCTAAACAACAAGCGCTGGCCCGGCGCGATCATCGGATCTGCGCGCGCGGCGCGGCTGCGATCAGCTTTCAGAAGAGCGCAACGGCGGCCCTGATCGGCTTCGTGCCGCCTACGTCCAGCAGGTCGCCGGTGGCTGTTCGATTTCGGACACGAACTCCCCCATTTCGAACATTGCTTCCCTTCGTCCCCGGCACAACTCCTTTACTTTCACGCTCTCCATTTGGCCCAGCAGATGCAGGAACCCTTACCGAAGCGCCCGCGTATCCCACACCAGGAAGGCCACACATGTTCAGCGATCTGAGAATTGCATTTCGTCAGTTGCGCAAATCACCCGGCTTCACCGTTACCGCAATCATTACGCTCGCACTCGGCATCGGCGCCAACGCCGTGGTCTTCAGCGTTCTGAACGCGCTGGTTCTGCGCCCAGTCAATCTTCCTGGCGGGCAGAATCTCTACATGGTGCAACGCACGATCGGAAACATCAAGACGCCGTCCCAGTCGTATCTCAACTATCTGGACATGCGCGACCGCAATCGCACCTTCGAAAGCCTTGCCGAGTTTATGATCATCGGTCCGGTCGGCGTGGACACCGGCGGCAATCCGTCAAGCGCATGGCCGTACCTTGCCAGCGGCAACTATTTTGATTCCCTGGGGATTCAGCCTTATCTGGGGCGCTTCTTTCATCCTTCCGACGAGAAGGGCTACGACAGCGCTCCCTATGTCGTTCTGAGTTATGCCTACTGGAACAGCCATTTCCATGCGGATTCCGGCGTGATCGGACGCACGGTCGACATTAACAAACATCCGTTCACGATCATTGGCGTAGCGCCACAGGAGTTCCGCGGCACGGAACTGTTTTTTAGTCCGGCGTTTTGGGTTCCCCTGGTTGAGCAGCCCACAGTGATGGGCACCAACTATATTCAGTACCGCAGTGCCAACTCGGGCTGGCTCGTCGGGCGGCTCAAACCCGGAGTGACTCCGGCGATGGCCGGGGCGGACATGAACTCGATCGCCGCATGGCTGGCAAAGACCTATCCCACCGACGACGATGGACTCGTATTCAGCCTGGCTCGCCCGGGACTAGCCGGCGACATGCTCGGCGGGCCGGTGAAGGCGTTTATGGCAGGGATGATGTTGCTCGCCGGGCTCATTCTGCTGGCGGCGTGCGCGAATCTCGGCAGCCTGTTTGCGGCTCGCGCCGCCGATCGCGCCAAAGAAGTGGCGCTGCGCCTGGCTCTCGGCTCGCGCCGCGCAACCATTCTTCGCCAACTTCTCACCGAAGCCCTGATCGTCTCGCTCGCCGGAGGAGCCATCGGGCTGGCCGGCAGCGTCGCACTCCTGCGCCTCCTCAGCGTTTGGAACCCAATCTCCGGCGTGCCCATCAATGTACCCGTGAATCCCGATCTTCGCACCTACGCCGTCGCGTTGCTCCTGGCGCTCCTCAGTGGACTGCTCTTTGGCATCGTGCCCGTCGGCCAGGTATTGCGCGCCGACC
>CAVXOO010000294.1:0-3002 GCA_963762945.1 uncultured Acidobacteriaceae bacterium
GGAGTTGAAGAAAAAAAAAAAAAAACGTATTGCTGGGATTTTCTCCTTGCAAAAACCTATGAACTATTTGCAGGAACCGTTGCGAACGTCGCAATCGACTCGACCGGATACAAATTACACCATGCATCCAAACACTACGAAAACCTAGTCTGCAAATGGCAATGCCTTAACAAACGATTCATGAAACACTTTCTCTCTGTAAACACAGACAATCAGGCAATAGTAACTTCAGAAAGTTGGAGGTCATACGTCAACGATTCAACAAGATTTAACCCCATCTTAAAGAAAACAACTGAGATAACTGAGGTAGACAATGCCGCTGCGGATAAGGGATTTGACTCTAAGCGAACCATGAATTTGCACATGATGAACTCAATGTAAACTCAGTCATACCTTTGAGGCACAATTTGCCCGCATACAAGACGGTTGGATGGTATAGAAAAAGAGGCTGCGACGTCACTTTCCGATTGAACTCTATCATCAAAGGAGCAAAGTTGAGACGGTGAATTCTGTTGAGAAAAGGAAATTCGGTGACGAACTGAGAAGTATACTGTTGAAGATGCAAAGAAGGGAGATGAAAGTGGTTGATGTTGTTTACAACATCCACCGATACATCAGCTATTTTGTATCGGTTCTGACAGGATTTCTACAAAGCCGAAAAACACATTTTGGCATCGGAGGATTTGTTATTTTGGGTTTAATCACGTCGAACTAATAGGCCACCGCGCAACGCCCTCGATCACGTGGGATCCGGTCTCGCCCATCGGCTACGGAACCGCGCTGGGCTCCAATCAACTGAACGCCGAAACCGATATTCCGGGCGTCTTCGTCTATCGTCCCGCGGTCGGCGCGGTGCTGCCGGCGGGCACCACGCAACTTACCGCAACATCCCTTCCCGAGGACGACGCCAACTACGCCGAAGCGGATGCCTCGGTGTCGCTGGTGATCGAGAAGGCCATTCCCGCAACCGAGTGGCGTACGCCGACCCCGATTGAGTATGGAACGGCCCTCGGTGAGCGGCAACTGAACGCTTCGGCAAACAATCCGGGTTCGTTCACCTTCACGCCGCCTGCCGGTTCCATGCTCTCGGCCGGAACCCACAGCGCCTCGGTCGTCTTCACTCCGGATGACGCCCTCAACTATCTCCCGGCCGAAGCTGCCGTAACGCTGGTTGTCAAGAAGGCTACTCCGCAGATCGCCTGGCCGACGCCGGAAGCGATTATCTCGGGCAATCCGCTGAGTGTGGCGCAGTTGAATGCCAAGGCCTCGGTGCCAGGCAAGTTTGCCTACATCCCCCGGGCCGGCTCGGTTCTGCCCGCGGGCACGCACACCATTGAGGCCACCTTCGTGCCGGCCGACTCCACCAACTACACGCCGGTGCAGACCGCGGTCGAGTTGGCGGTCATTGAAGTGCGAGAGGTGCAGATCGACTGGAAGTCGCCTGCGCCCGTCCCATACGGTACAACGCTGGGACCGAATCAGTTGAACGCCAAGACCAGCATTCCCGGAATTTTTGTCTACTCGCCTCCGGACGGCACGTTGCTTGCCGCCGGAACGCAGACCCTCATGGTCACTTTCATCCCGGACGACGATGTGAAATACGCCGCCGCCCAGGCCTCGGTGACGCTGGTGGTTAGAGCCGGCGAGCAGCCTAGCAACGCAAACCTCAACAATAAAACTGCCGCTGCGACCATCGGCGCAGCCGGCAGTTCGACCGATCGAGATCCCTCCAAGCGGAAACCGGCACCCGCCAGCGAGCCACAAGCTGCGAAACGGGAAACGCGTATCTACAAAGGGGCGACTTACGTAAAGGAGGTTGATGGAAAATGGCACCTAGCAGAGAAGTAAAGCTACCTGAAATTCCAGATACTTTGCCCGAGGACTTTGCCGAATGGGACGGCGGGGAGCTGCAACCGCAGGCCCCGGCGCCCGTAAAGCAAACTCCGGTGCAGAGTGTGCGCCCCGCGGAAACGCGGGTTCCAGCCGCAACGAGGGTTTTGGTCTCCGATATGGAGGTCGAGCGCTCCATGCCGCAACCTGTCGTCCGTGCCCCCAAGCCCGCGCCTCCTCCCGCGGCCAAGGCCACGGTCGAACAGACCTGGCAGCCTGCCCCTCGACCCAGACAACAGAGCGCGCCCGCACAATCCGACTTCGCGCCTTCCGCCAGCCAGCGCGCCGCCGAAGCCAAGCTCGCCGAGGCGTTGTGGCCTGAGGCCGAGCAGAAGAAGAAGGCAAAGAGCGAGCCGGGCCAGACCAATCGGCGCCCGGTGGTCATCGCCGGCGCGGCGGCGCTTTGCATCGGACTGGCCGCCGGTGGGGCGCTCTACTTCTATCGCTCGCATTCGCAGCCGAAGCCGCAGCCGTTGAGCGAGACCAGCGTGGCCAATGTCACGGAGCCGGCGGGTTCGCCTGATGCGAAACCGGATCCGCGCAATGGCACGGCCGGAAGCGCAAATCCGCAGACCTCGGCGCAACAGCCTTCTCAAAATTCGCAGTCGAATGCGCAGCAAGCGGCTGCCGATCAAACGCCGCAAGAGGCCCCGCAGCAGAATCCAACTCCGAACGTGAACATGGCTCAGTTCACCTCCGCATCCAGTATCCCGCGCGGTCAGCAGGGCGGTAGCGCTCCGGAGCCGGGCGAACTCGACGCGTCCCACATGGGAAGCGGAAACTCGGGTATGCCATTCGCTACCTCGAACAGAGAGCACGTTCAGTTCGCCCCGTCGAAGCCTATTGAAGTCGCCGCGGGCGCATTGACCTCATCGCTCATCAAGAGGACCATGCCGGTCTATCCTGAGATCGCGCGCAATTCGCACGTGAGCGGTGTGGTTACCGTTGCCATCACCATCACCCCGCAGGGTACGGTTGCCGATGCACATGCCGTATCCGGCCCGGTTCTGCTGCGTCCGGCCGCGGTCAACGCGGTCAAGAGCTGGCGTTTCAGGCCTTATCTCGTCAACAATCACCCCGTCTCGGTGCAAAGCAACGTGAATGTCGATTTC
>CAVXOO010000295.1:0-13962 GCA_963762945.1 uncultured Acidobacteriaceae bacterium
ACCCAATCGAATCCGATCAGCCGTCCCTCCGGTCCCAGCCGCCGCATAATCCCTTCGGCATGTCCGGCCAGGCCCAGCGTGCAGTCCACGTAGGTCCCTGCGGGCCTTACGCGGAGGAAATCCAACGCTTCATTTAAAAGAACCGGCACATGGCGTGCATTTGACTGCGTCATGCGGCCCCCCTGAGGGGCTTAATCTTCGCTCTCCGCGGAGAGGATTGCATCGACTTCCTTGAGATCGTTCTCCGTGGGAATCCTGGCCGGAAGAGCCTGCTCAAACTGCGTCCGGCTCACCACCTCGAGGTGCGTGATCCGGCCCATCACCGCCAGCTCGCCCTCCAGCTTCGTCCTGTTACGCAAAATCTGCCCCAGCACAAACCGCCCCTGGGCGTCCATCTTCACTTCCTGGCCGTGATAGCCAGTCATATCGAGGTAATTCTTCACGGCGCGGTTCCCGACGCTGTGCTTCTTCAGCCGCGCTTCAATCTTTTTCCACTCGTCGAGTGGCCAAATCTGCGCGCGCTCGCCGTCCTCGGTCGTCACGTAGAGGTCTGTAATGTTGGCGGCGTCCAGCAACTGCTTGAAGGGAACCGGCAACTTCAGCCGCCCACTCTCCTCGATCTTCGCTGGATGGTTGCCGCGAAACATTTGCCTGCCTCATTGCCTGCGATCGTTTTTCACTCTCTGTCGCTCCGGGTTAGCCAGGCTGATTCCCCAGCCGTTTTTGCCTCCGGAAAGCCATCTCCCTCGCCCCGTCGGGAGTACACTTGCTCTGGTAAGTCAGTTGGTTGGGGCCAAAATTAAGTCAGTTGATCGAGGCCATAAATTTCCAATCAACTCCAAAAAATTCCAACTCCCAACGATAGTAACCCTGTTTGTTCCGTCCGCCAAGTAAAAAATCGGTGGAAAGTCGAGGAAAACCGGGCGATCAGCGGCGAGTCCGCCTAATAGTTAGCGAATTCCTCCAAACCACAACATATAGGGCTTACTGCTCGGGTTCCCCGGCTAGACAGTTGCTCTGACTTATGGTAGGGGAACAAAAAGCGAAGATCGAGTCCCCACTGGTTAATTCCGTAGCAAGTAGGACAAGACCCCTTGGCGCCCATCAACGCGGAATCCAGCAACGCCTGCTATGCCGTCGGCTTGCGAGGATCATCCCAGCCACTGCGCTTTTGCGCCGCCCCAAATTGAGGAAAGCGCACAAACAAGCCAGCGAGCCGCCAAATACGGTTCTCAATGCGCGCTAAGGTGCATATTTTGCGAAACAGACTCAACAGTTCTTTGGTGATGCAATGAACTTTGGTTCTCTTTTGCCGTGCATTGATTTGCGCAATTCTGATTCTCTCGCGAACCCATCTCGCTGACAGCAAAGGAGTCTCCCTTGGAACGAAAATTGCAACTAGCTCGAAAGGAACTCTTCCCCGAGTCCCAGTCCACAATCTAAGGAGCATCCATGGGAAACAGGTTTTCCGGCTGGATTTGTGTCTTGGCCTTGGCACTGGTCGCAGGATCCGCAAGGGCTAACGCAGGTTCCTTTCAAATCTCTTCGCCCGCTGGGCTCTCGCCCAGCGACACCACGCTCGACTTTTTTGGCCCACATGCCACCGAATTTAGCCCTCCTGTTGCCTTCGTCACCGGCGGGAACACCCTAACCTTTTCGAACACCAACGGGTTTGAAGAGCTGCAAGCAGGTAGCAATTACTTCAATACTGCATTTCCGAACGGCGCAGTCATTCTCTATGGAAATGGGTACTTCGGATCGGGAGGCCCGGTCACTATCGACTTCAGCGATCCGGTCGGTCAGGTCGGCTTGAACATAGAGGAATTTGCCGATGGCCCCTACACGGTAATCTTCTCGGCTTATGACGGCAGCAATCTGCTTGGAACGTTCAATGCGAGCGGCAGCGATCCGGACGGAGGTTTCGACTCCGTTCTGAGCTTTGAGGGCGTGCAGGCAACGGGAGGCGATGAAATCACGTCTCTCGTCCTGAACGATGGAAATGGCAACAACCTCGGTCTTGGCCCCATCACTTATGGAGCGGCTACACCAGAGCCAGGCACTTTCTGTTTGCTGCTTACCGGACTGGCAGGGCTTGGCGAAATGATCCGCCGGCGGACTCTTCAGCGATCCTAGTTTTCAGTTCTTGAGGGAATGCGTCCTCTACAACTGGCAGGGCGACTACCACCGCTCTGCCAGTTTTTCCTTTTGCATCGCACGGTTCTCCCAGCTATGGGTGTGCCTCCTGTCCCTCGCGCTCGAGGACCGGGGATGAAAGCCGCCAAACTAGCCTATCGCGCGTTGGCTTGCGTTTTTTGGCCGGACGTCGCAGCCGGCGCATCGTTCCACCACCCGCCGCCTAATGCCTGAAAGAGCGTGGACGAGTCGCTGAAGCGCGCCGCGACGGCCGTGCTCTGGTCGGTCTCCGTCAACAGTTGCTGGCGCTCGGCTTCAAGCAGCGTCAGTTCGCTGATGCCTCCCGCCTGATAGCGTCCTAGGGCAATCTGGTAGCTCACATCCGCTTCCGCCGCGGCATCGCTGCGTGCCTTGAGGGTCTCGGCGTCGTGATCAATCGCGGTGAGCGTATCGGCGACTTGCCCAAAGGCCTGCAACACGGTCTGCCGGTAGACGCTCTGCGCCTCCTCGTAAGCCGCCTCGGCTTTGCGCTTCTCTGCGTGCAGTGCGCCGCCGTTGTAAATAGGTTGCGTGAGCGATGACGCCACGTTCCAAAGGTCGCCGCCGGTGACGAAACTGGTGCCAATGCCGCCGCCGTTCGCCGACAGCACGATCTGCGGGTAGAGATTGGCTGTGGCCACACCGACGTTGGCGCTCGCCTGATGCAGCAGCGCCTCGGACGCGCGAATGTCGGGCCGTTGCCGCACCAGAGCCGAGGGCAGGCTCACAGGCAACTCTTCCGGCAGGTGCAGCGCATCGAGCGAGAGTGCTGGAATATCGGCTTCGGCGGGAGACTTGCCCATCAGCACGGCGAGCAGATGGTTGACTTGGTCGAGTTGCGCTTCAAGCGGAGGAATCGCAGCCTCGGTTTCAGTCACGGTGGACTTGCGGCTCTCGACCTCCGCATCGGAGACGCCGCCGGCCTGGTTACGCGCTTCTGTGATTGCCAACTCCCGCTGCTCGATGGCGAGCAGTTGACGTGTAAGGTCGATCTGATTGCGCAACTCCGCCTGTCGGATGGCCGCCGCGACCACGTTGCCGGCCAGCATCAGCCGCGCTCCCTCGAGCTGCCACCTCTCGTAGTCGCGCTCCGCCTTGAGGCCTTCGATGGCCCGCCGGTTGGCGCCGAAGATATCAAGAGCATACGACACGGAAATCGATCCGTTAAGCAGCGTGAAGGGCGAGGGGTTGGGGAAGGGAATTCCGTATGCGGTGAGATTTGGCTGCTCCCGTTCAATCGATGCGTTGCCTGTGACGGTGGGATATTTTGTCGCCCCCGTGCGCGCGTTCACTTCTTCCTCGGCCTCGCGCAGCCGCGCCGCCGCCTGGGCCAATGTGGGGCTGTTAGTCAGCGCCTCCTCCATCATCCTGTTCAACTCGGGCGAGTGGAAGAGCGTCCACCACGCGGCGGGAATCGTAGTGGAGGAATCGAATTGCTGCGCCACTCCTGCAGGTCCGGTGCTCGCTTCTGTCTGCGCCGGTTGCGGCTGCGGCGTGTAGGCAGCAACAGTTGGCGCGGTCGGCGGCTGATACTTTGGGCCCACGTTGCATCCGGCGAGAAACACGAGCGCTAGCAATGTAATCCAAGCGCACGTCCCATTCGAATCCTTCGCCAAACTCATACCCCTGCCTCTCAATCCCCGCAATCAATCCAATGTCCTGCGATAAGTAATCGACGCGACAAACATCAGCACCACCGTGAAAACCATCATCGGCCACACGCTCGGCCAGGAATCCGCCCAGCCGTTGCCCTTCAGAAGAATTCCCCGGATGAGTCTGAGGAAATATGTCAACGGCAGTAGATTGCCGATCGCCTGCGCCCATCCCGGCATGCCCTTGAACGGAAACATGAATCCGGAAAGCATGATGTTGGGAAGAAAGAAAAAAATCGCCAATTGCACTGCCTGCAACTGGTTCCGCGCCAGCGAAGAAAACGTGATGCCCACGGTGAGATTGGCCGCGATGAACAAGAGCGCCGAAAGATAAACCGCACCGATGTTACCGAAGAACGGCACGTGAAACACGTAGCGCGCGGCCAGCAAAATAATCGACGCCTGAATCAACCCGATGCCGATGTAGGGAACCAGTTTTCCCGTCATCACCTCAATCGGCGTCACCGGCATGGCCAGCAAATTCTCCATCGTTCCGCGCTCGCGCTCGCGCGTGATGGCAAGGCCGGTCATCATCACCATGGTGAGTGTCAGTACCATGCCCGTCAGTCCCGGCACGACGAAATACTGCGTAATGCTCTCCGGGTTGTAGAGCTGGTGAATCCTGACGTCGAATGGCGCGGGGCGGCCGGCGAGCGAGGCGAGCGGCCCGGTGATCTCTCTTTGCACCACGGATTGCACAATGCCGTTGACCGCGGCCAGCGCGTTCCCGGTGGCCGTCGGATCGGTGGCGTCGGCTTCGATCAGCAGCGACGGCCGCTCGTGGCGCAACAGTTGCCGTGTGAATCCCGCGGGAATGTTGATGACAAACAGCACCTTCCCCTGTGCCAGTGCTTCGCGTCCCGCCTCTTCGTTGGGCAATGTTCCGATGACTCTGAAGTACGAGGAGTTTTCGAGCGCTGCGATGAAGCTCCGTGTGATGTCGCTATCGTCGGCGCTGACGATGGCCGTATCGAGATGCTTGGGATTGGTGTTGATGGCGTAGCCGAACAATGCTGTCTGCATGATCGGGATGCCGACGATCATGGCAAAGGTAATCCGGTCGCGCTTGAGCTGCGTGAACTCCTTCAGCACTATGCTCCACCAGCGCATGCGCGAGAATCCGTTCAGCTTCTTCATGCTTCGCCTCCGCCGTTGCCGTCGGTCTTGCCCATCAAATAAATAAAGACGTCTTCGAGGTCAGTCTCGACCGGTTCGGCGCGCCGGCCACCGGTGCTCGCCGCCGCCGCCACCGTGCGCGCCAGCAGCCCCGCATCCGTGCCGCTCACGTGCAGCACGTCGCCGAAGGTCACGGTCTGCTCTACACCGGGCCTGCGACGCAAATCGTCCTGCAGCTCCGAGAGACGGCCGCCGTGGATCGCCCACGTCGCGAGACGCTGGCTGGCAACCACCTCCTCCGCCGTTCCCTGCGCCAGCAGCTTTCCGTAGGCGATGTAAGCCAGCTTGTGGCACCGCACCGCTTCATCCATATAATGCGTGCTCACCAGAACCGAAATGCCGCTCGCAGCCAGGCTCTGCAACTCATCCCAAAAGTCGCGTCGCGCCCGTGGATCGACGCCGGCCGTGGGTTCGTCGAGCAAAAGCAGACTGGGTTCGTGCAACATGCAAGCCGCGAGCGCCATGCGCTGTTTCCACCCGCCCGAGAGCTCGCCCGCAAGCTGCCGCGCGCGGGAAGCGAGGCCGAGCGTGTCGAGTGCGCGCCGCACAGCCTCTTTGCGGCGGGGAATCTCATACATGCGGGCCACAAAATCGAGGTTCTCAGCAATCGAGAGATCCTCCCAGAAGGAAAACCTCTGCGTCATGTAGCCGACCTTGCGCTTTATCTCGGCGCGGTCGCGCACGATGTCGTAACCCAGGCAAGTGCCGCTGCCGGAGTCGGGCTTGAGCAGCCCGCACACCATGCGGATGGTCGTGGTCTTGCCGCTGCCGTTCGGTCCCAGAAAGCCGAAGATCTCGCCGCGGCGTACGCGCAGGGAGACATCGCGCACCACGTGCTTCTCGCCGTAGTGCTTGTTCAGCCCGCGCACGTCGATCGCGAATCCCGCGTTGGTGGCAGCGGTCATTCGACTGTCACCTCTACGGGTTGGCCGGGATGAAGCAGCATCGCCTTTTCATCGGGCGGTTTGGCGATCACCATAAACACCAGCTTTCCCCGATTCTCGTTGCTGTAGATGACTGGCGGCGTGTACTCGCACTGCGGCGAGATGAATGTGATGGCCGCCGGCACTTGCGCCGCGCAGCCATCGCAACGCACTTGAATATTCTCGCCAACTTTTAATTTGCCGACGATGGTCTCCGGCACGAAGAAGCGGACTTCCATGTTCTCTGGCGGCAGAAGCTCGACCACGGGATTGCCAGCCGCGACCCACTCGCCCTCGCGATACAACGTGTCGAAGACCAAGCCCTGGCGCGGCGATGAGATACCTTTCTGCCCCAGCCGCCACTCGGCTTCAGCCAGCGACGCGCGGTCGGCCTCCACCTGATTTCGCTGCGCCTTGATCTGTTCGTCGCGTGCGGGCAACGCGTCGACGGCGAGATCGGCTTCGAGCTCCTTCACGCGAGCCGCGCTCGCATCCGCCGCCTCCTGCGCAGCGATCAGCTCAGTCTGCGCAATGCCGCCGGCCGCGTATTGTTTCTTGTCGCTGGCCAGGATCTCGTCGGCCTGCTTCTTCTGGGCCAGCGCCAGCATCAGTTGCGCCCGCGTAACTTCGATCTCCGGCGGCCGCTTGCCGGTCTCGAGATCCGCGAGCCGCGATTGCGAGCTATCCAGCAATCGCTGTGCGTTGCGCACCGCCGATGCTTCCGGCTCGCGATCGAAAGCGAAGAGCGGCTTGCCCACGGCAACGGTTTCTCCGCGCGCCACGGCGAGACGATCGAGCCGACCGCTTTCGGGCGACGCCACGTAGACAAATTTGCCCTCGATGTAACCCTGGTAAGTGTTCAGTGGAGGATGTGAGCATCCCGCGACGGCAAGCGCTGCGGCGACGGCCGGGCCGATAAGAAGCGTGGCGTTTACCGCCGTCTTGCCGCAGGCGCAGAGTTTGTTAGCCCCGCGCTTTAGCGTGGGGAATGCGGGTCCATGAATTCGCTTCAGAGTCCCGTAGGAACGACGCAAAAATAGCTCCTTTGCAGGAACTAACGGCGCGTGAAAAATGCCCCCCCACCGGCTGAGAAAATGCATCCAACCAACTCCAGGCACAATTTCCTCCCATCTCATTTCCTCTTACGAGTATTCTTGTCCGAGGGTTTCAGCCCATCGAGCAGCAGGGCAGTAATGTGGCGGCTGATGGCTTGCGGACTCGGCTCGCTGCGATGAAATGCCTCGGCGAAAAACGGCGCGGTGGCCAGGTGCAGCATCACCAGGCCGAGCATCGAGAAAACAATCAACACAGGATCGACGCCGGCCTGAATCTCGCCCTTGGCCTGGCCGCGCGCCACGGCCCAGCTCAGGACGCGCACTTTGTCGAAGGGCAATTTGCGCAATACGCGGCTGCGCAACAGGCCGCCTTCGTTCAGCACCTCGCGCATCCACGTGGAGGGAACCCACGGATTGCGCTCGATGCCGGCCACAAGGCGCTCGACGATGCCGCGGATCAGATCCTCGGGTGTCGAACCCGGCGTGACGGGACTCCACACCGCAGCGATCAGCGGCGCTACCTTTTCTTCCACCACGCAATCGAGAAGATGGCCCCGGTCTTTGAAGTAGTAGTGCATCATGGCCGGCGTCAGGCCCGCGCGTTTGGCGATGGCGGCAAAGCTGGTGGCGGCCACACCCTCTTGGGCGAAGAGCTCCGTGGCCGCAGTGAGTAACAGCGCGCGCGCGTCGCCGTCGATGCCAGCCGGGCGTCCGGGGCTGCGTTTCGCTTTGCGCGCTATGTGTTGCAACAGTTCGGATCCATTCATAATTAACTAACAATTTAATTAATATCGATACTGAGAGATTTGTCAACTGTCATTGTCACTCGGGTCCCTATTCTTCCCTTCGGCCTGGCTCTCTCGATAATCTGGTGGAAGAGGCTCGGGCGGCCCTCCGGGGCGAGGTCGATTGTTCAGCGGCGGATCAAGGGTGGGCTGCCGGGCGGCCTTGATCGATCTCAGGATTGCGGCAAAGACTTGGGCGGCGCGATCTCTTGAAGAAACTTCCGGACAATCCGCATGTACTCGTCATGCCGAGTGAGGAAACTCAGATGCCCTGTGCCCCGTGGCAGGATTGCTGTCTGGGCGTTCTTATAAGAGCCGGCGAGAGACGCGATCTCGCGCTTTGTAAATCCGCGATCGTCTTCGACGTAGATGATTTCGACAGGAATCGAAGTGAGTTCGGGCGCAGTGCTGGCGATGGGGTGTCTGCGAAAGAATATTGCGCATTCGGCAAGCAGCCGAAGTTGATACTTGAGCCGCGCTCCCGCCTCGGGCAAGTTTAGTTCATCGCCGTAAAACGAAATCCAGAACTGACGATCGGGAGCGGAGCTCAGCAAACGGTCCATCTGCGACTTCACCAATCGAACGAGCATGGCTTCGGGCGCCATCGCCATCGATCGGCAGACCAACGGAAGGATATAGGAACGAACGCCGAGATAGAACGCTGTTCCCGAAAGCACCAGGCCCGCGACACGATGTGGACGGCAAAGGGCAAAATACTGAACCACCATTCCGCCGAGCGAGTGGCCAAGAAAAACTGCCTGGTTCACGCCTTGCGAATCCAGGATGGCCTCGATCCCGCGGACGACATCGTCGAGCGACATGGCTTTGGCGGGAATCCCGATGGAAATCACGTGGGCATCGCGGGAGAGAGCGGCATGCACCGGCAGCATGGACCGCGCCGTAGAACCGCCGCCGCCGACGATGACCACCGTGTTACTACCTTGGCCGCTCTCCAGGAATTCCCATCGATCGCCACCGGCATTGAGAAGCTGGTTCGGATGCAATTCCCCGAATTGTCGCAGGGTCTCGATGAATTCTGATTGGACGCTCATGGTTCTCCTTCCATGAATCGATGGATTCAGTGCGCAGGTACGTTGCCGAAATGCGAAAGATGCGCCTTCACGCACGGTGAGGTGGACGCCCGCGATTCCGCTGCTGGAGCCGAGAGAGCGCGGAGCGCGACCATCATTCTTTTTATACCGGAATGTCCCGGGTGTTTGGTTCACCCGCAGTGAGCCAGACAATTCACAGGAATCGTTGCCTGGCCCAAGCAACACTTTGGTTCTCGATGTGTCTAATTTGAGTAAGGAGTGGAGAGTGCAGAGGTCTTGGTCTGTTTTTTGCTCAAGTGCGGGATTTCTGGCCCTGATTCTGGCCGCCCTTCCCGCGGCGCACGCACAGTCGGCGCCGGAGTCGGGCAGCTTTGCGATTGCCCAACACGGTCACGCGGTGGGTACGGCCAGCTTTCAATTCACTGCCACAAAGGAAGGTTACGATTCGGCATCTCTCGTCAAAGTGGCCATGTCGGGCTTCGATTATGCCCTCTCGAAGACCGAGCAGCTTTCACCGGCGAACCAGCTCGTGCACGTGCAGTTGAGCGCCACGGTGAACGGAGAAGCGGTGAACGTGATCGCGGCGCCCGATGCCGCGCAGTTGCTTTTGAACATCTCGGCCAGCGGAAGAAGCTCGACCACGCGGCTCGCCGCGCATCCGGGCGCAGTGTTTATGGCCGACTTCGATCCCGGCGCGCTGGAGACGCTGCTGGCGCTCGGGGTCGAGCAGAACAGCCGCGGGCTGTGGGCGATATTGCCCAAGAACGCTGGCTCGATTGCGCCCGTGCAGTTGGCAACTTATCCCGACCAGCAGGGAACGCTCGACGGCAGGCCCATCGTGGTGCACCACCTGGTGGCGACCATCGCTGGGGCCAGTACCGATCTGTTTTCGGGGCCCGAGAACCAGCTGCTACAGGCGGAGCTGCCGCAGCAGGGCTTTGCGCTGGTGCGCAACGGTTTTGCGCTCAAGCCGCCCGCGAAACCCATCGTGCCTCCAGGCGGGCTGGCGGCAGCGCCGGGAATCTAAGACGATCCAGTTGATCGCGGATTCGAGGCCTCAGAAGGCATCCAATTATCAGACGAGTCCGCACCCTAAAAGGCACTCTGGCGTTCCTGCGCATCGAAGTACACTGAAGGAGCTCTCGATTGTCCGCACTCTTCCTCATGTGCCGGACGGCAATTCTCGTTCTCGCGCTCGTGACCCTCGCTGCATGCGGCGTTTCTGCCGCGCAGATTTCCGCGCCGCGCCCAATGCATCGCGAAACTGCGGCCAACGCGCATCCGGCGCGCCGCGCCACGACCGTCCCCGCAAGGCAACGCGAAGATGCTGCGCAAACCCGCACACACCGTCCGATCGCTACGACGCGCAAACCCACCCCCAACGCAGCAGGGCGCGCCGCGGGGCTTGCCATTCGCCGCCAGCTTCGGCGGAATCCTGTAGCGCGGCGTACTGTCGCGCTACGCACCGAGCATGCGAGAGCGATGGCGCGGCCTGCTGTGAGCCAGCGGTTGTCTATTGCGCAGAGGGAAGAACGCGAGGCCCCGGCGATGGGAGTGGCCTCGGCTGCGACGATCCTGCTGTTGCCCAACGTAACCAACTGGACAGAGCCGTCGCGGGCATCCGCGCCGGCGCCTGCAGACCCGGACGCAAATGCAGAGACCGAAAGCGCGTCGCTGCGGGTTCCGCCGCTTGCGATGCCGGCGCCGCTGCGAGGTTCCCGCGAATCGTTGGAGCGGCAGAATGCGCGTCTGGACGCCGAGGGCCTGGAACGGATCGAGGACGAGGCCGACCTCGCGGATCGCATCGAACACAAGCTTCTGGTGCCGATTCCTGCGTCGAACGCTCTCACGGTGAATGCCAGTCTGCCCGCAACGCATCGCTATTGCCGGCCGTGGACGGCGCGTTTCCTGGCCGATCTGGCGCGGGCGCACGATGCCGAGTTTCACCGCCCGCTCGAAGTGAGCTCGGCGGTGCGGACGGTGGAATACCAGAAGCGGCTGATGGGGATCAACGGCAACGCGGCCGCGGCCGAAGGCGACATCGTGAGCCCGCACCTGACGGGCGCAACCATCGACATCGCAAAGAGCGGTCTAAGCCGCGCCGAGATTACCTGGATGCGCCGGCGTCTGCTGGCGCTTGAGACCGCGGGCAAGATCGACGTGGAAGAGGAGTTTCAACAGGCCTGCTTCCACATCACCGTGTACAAGAGCTACGCGCCGCCACAAGCGCCTCGCCCGGCCACCCAGGCCCGGAGCGGAAGCGCAGCAAAGCGCCACAAGGCGCCCGGCGCCGCGGCCGTTGCCGATACGCAGGGGCTTTAAAGAGGTCGGAAAACAGCGCGAGCTCCCAAACAGAAAAATGAAGAAGTGAATTGATGGATCGAAACCGGCAGGTTTCCACTCCTCCACGCAATTCACTTCTTCAAAACTACTCTCGCTCAGTGGGCGAGAAGATCTTCGTTGCCGAGGATGCGGTAAAGCGTCGATCGGCTGATCTGCAACTGGCGGGCAGTGCGCAGCTTGTTGCCGCGGTTGAGGTCGAGCACGTACTGCACGTGGCGGCGGATGATGGCATCCAGGGACAGGTTGGCGGTGAGAGCGGCAGCTTGCGCATCGAGGCCGGTCTCATAGGTTGCACCGGTCCTCATGGCAGAGTTCAGCAGCGCCTGTCCTTGAGAGGGCAGGTCGAAAAGCGGCTGGGCGAAGGCTTGCTGGCCGTCGGGCAACGCCAGATCGAGCGGCCGGATCACCCCGTTATCGGCTTCGAGGAGAGCGTTTTCAAGCACACTCATCAGCTCGCGCACATTCCCCGGCCAGGTGTGCTGCAGAAGCCGGGCCAGCGTGCCCGGACCCAGCACCACAGGCCGCTGCTGATAGCGAGCGCACAGCCGGTCCAGCAGGAACTGGGCCAGCGGGGCAATGTTTTCGCGGCGCTGGCGCAGCGGCGGAATCCCGAACCGGATGGCGGTCAGGCGAAAAGCAAGATCCGGCAGCAGCAGTCCCTGGCCGGCCATCTGGCGCAGCGGGGTTTGCGATGAGGCGAGCAGAACCGCGCGGCCCGGCGGGCGATCCTGCAGGGTCTTTAGAACGCCCAGCAGCAGTCCCTGGCCCGGAGGCGCAAGAAGATCGACACGGTCGAGATACGTAAAGCCTGCCAGCGTAGTCGGATCGGCGTCGGTGGCCAGCCACTCGCGCGCGTCGCGGCGCTGGAAGCTGGTCGAGGAGAGGGGCGAACGGCTGAATAGATGACGGGCCAGGGTGTTCTTGCCACTTCCGGGCTCACCCTCGATGGCCGCGACTTGCAGATGCGGCGCTGCCATCTCCGCTTGCATCAGCAGCTTGCGCCATGCCGCGCTCACTCCGACCACATGAATGGTGGCCGCCGAGTCCATCTCCACAAGCGTGAGGCCGGTGACGGATGGCTGCGTCTGGAAATGGGCCGAGCTTTGCATGGGTCTCAACGTGCCTCGCCTCTTATGCCAGCTTGCTGTTCTAATCCAACACACGTTTCATCGGCGACATAGACGAAAACATGAACCGGGGGGCTGTTGATATCCGAATCGAAGCAGAAAGGGAAGCATCGGCGGAAGCAGATGGGAGACGTGCCGAAAAGGGCCGGCCGCGCCCTTCCGGCTCCGCGTCTGGCGGCGTTGCCGGGGCCAGGGCAATCGATTCGCCGGCCGGCTCATCCCCAATCCACATGGGCCCATGCCACAACCCGGTCGGCCTCCAATCCAGACCCACTATATGGATACGCATCCTGACGGCAAGAGGCTAATGACCTCGAAAGGCCGCCACGGGGCCGCTCCGCCCGCATGGGCGTCGGGACGGTGCGCGTCACGGGCACCATCCGCTCCGAACAGAAATGCAGGCGCAATCGGGAAAGCGCATCCGAAATGGGAGAAAGGCCGGAAGCCGCGTGACAGAGGTCACTCGACAGCCCTGTACCCGGATGATAGCCTTCCCGTGGCGATTCCCCGGGATCTTCGAGAGGTCGATTCGGGGCCGTAGTTTCCGGCTTCAAAACATTCAGTATGGAGGGTATGTGACGGTAATGGGTTGGGTGTGTTTCTCTCTCGGCGTAAGCGTGCTCGCGCTGCTTGCGGCCGCGTTTTTGAGGAGTTTTTCAGCGATCCGGAAGGGCGCGGCGGTCGCCATAGTCGCGATCGGCGGCCTGCTCGTTCCGGCCATGGCTGGCGCGCAGGAGCAAGCCGCCGGTGAGGCCGGCTTAAAGCTGCCGGATCTCAACAGCGTCTCGTTTCTCAACGGCATCAGCGGATACAACCTGCTGGCGATCGGATTGCTCTTCTGCCTCGGCGGTCTGCTCTTCGGTCTGTGGATCTTTGTCCGCCTCAAGAATCTGCCCGTGCATCGTTCCATGCGCGAAATCTCCGAGCTGATCTACGAGACCTGCAAAACCTACCTGGTCACGCAGGGCAAGTTCATTCTCGTGCTCTGGATCTTCATCGCGGCCATCATCGCGCTTTACTTCGGCTGGCTGGCGCCGGTGCCGGGTAAATCGGTCGCCGTCACACTGCCCATCATTCTGCTGTTCTCGCTGATCGGCATCGCGGGCAGCTACGGTGTGGCCTGGTTCGGCATTCGCGTCAACACCTTTGCCAACTCGCGCACGGCCTTCGCCGGGTTGCGCGGCAAGCCCTATCTCTGCATGGCCATTCCGCTCGAGGCCGGCATGAGCATCGGCATGATGCTGATCTCGGTCGAGCTGCTCATCATGCTCGGCATCTTCCTGGTGGTTCCGCGCGATTACGCCGGTCCCTGCTTCATCGGCTTCGCCATCGGCGAGAGCCTGGGCGCAGCCGCTCTGCGTATTGCCGGCGGCATCTTCACCAAGATCGCAGACATCGGCTCCGACCTGATGAAGATCGTCTTCAAAATCAAGGAAGACGACGCCCGCAACCCCGGCGTCATTGCCGACTGCACGGGCGACAACGCGGGCGACTCAGTTGGCCCCTCGGCCGACGGCTTTGAGACCTACGGCGTCACCGGCGTGGCCCTGATCACCTTCATCCTGCTGGCCGTTCACGATCCCAACGTCAAGGTGCAACTGCTGGTCTGGATCTTCGTCATGCGCGTGGCCATGCTCCTAGCAATACGCCAACCGAGTCGAGCAGAAGAGGAGGCAG
>CAVXOO010000296.1:0-10198 GCA_963762945.1 uncultured Acidobacteriaceae bacterium
AGTGTACCGGGGAGATGCTTTACGAAGTAGACCGGGGACATGGTTTACACATTTGCGGAGAACAGTTGGCTTTCCCGGCTTTGGCTTGACGCTTGAAGATGCGTTTATGCCTTGGAAAGAGACTCGAACCGTGGATCAGCGCCTGCAGTTTTTATCGAGCTATCAGAAGGAAGAGATGTCGGTTACCGACCTTTGCCACGAGTACGGCATCTCGCGTCCGACTGCTTACAAGTGGATTAAGCGCTACGACGAGGTTGGGCCGGAAGGCCTGCTCGATCTGACGCGCACGCCGCATGGTTCTCCATACACAACGCCGGCAGAGATCGAGAACGAGGTTCTTGCGCTGCGGAAGCGGTTCCCGTCCTGGGGAGCGAGGAAGCTCAAGGCGCGCCTGGAGCGGATAGACCCGAACGTGAGCTGGCCGGCGGCAAGTACGGTGGGTCAGATTCTTAGCCGTGCCGGGCTCACCAACCCGAGGCGGAAGAAGCGGCACGCTACGCCGAGCTCGCAACCGTTCTCGATGGTCACGGCGCCCAACCAGCTTTGGTGCATGGATTTCAAGGGCTACTTTCTGACGGGAGATGGATACCGCTGCGATCCGTTTACGATCACCGACGCGCACAGCCGGTTTCTGATTCGCTGCCAGGCCGTGACGCGCATGGACCTGGCCCAGGTCAGCGCGGTTTGCGATGCCGCGATGCGCGAGTATGGTGTGCCGGAACGCATCCGCACCGACAACGGAGCACCATTCGCGGGCGTCGGCTTGTTGGGCCTGTCGAAGTTGTCGCTGGGATGGATGAAGCTCGGCATCGTTCATGAACGCATCCAGCCAGGGCGGCCTCAGCAAAACGGGAGGCATGAGCGCATGCATCGCACGCTCAAAGAGGATACGGCAAAACCCCCAGCCCAGACGGTGCCCGCGCAGCAGAAGAAGTTTGATCGGTTTCGTCTGGTATTCAATCACGAACGTCCCCACGAAGGTCTTGCGAATGAGACGCCGGGCAGCATCTATGTGCCCAGCACACGGATGTTGCCGAGCAGCATGCCGAGCTTCCAATATCCGAAGTCTTTTCAGACGCGCCGCGTCAACAACAACGGCGATATGAGTTGGCTTCACGGCCGGGTGTTTGTCAGCGAAGTGCTCCGCAACGAGGAGATCGGCCTGGAGCAAATGGATGACGACGCTTACCGGGTCTTCTTTCGGACCACCGAACTAGGCATGTTCAACAGTGCCGAAAAGCGATTTCGCGCGGCGGTGAGAGGTTGAAGAACGCCCGGCAAAACAAGCTATGGAAATGACGGACTGTGGAAAGCATGGAAAGCCAAAAAACCGGCTTTCCACCCTTCCCACACTCCTTGGAAATCCCTTCGGGATTACCACATTCCCACAGCTACGACGACGGCTAGAATATGTATCTGGACCGGCAAACCCCGCCGAAAAACCGCAATCAGAGCCGCTTTCGCCGCAAGGGGGTTGTAAACCATGTCTCCGGTCTAAAACGTAAAGGATGTCCCGGTACTCTCATTGACGGTTACTGATGGGAGTCCCGTAGGGACGACGTCCTCCTCAAAAGCCTGCTTCAGCGGGTGAAAGAAGATACTCCAGGCGCGACAGTCTGTTGCGAAACTCCATTTGGAGCAGGGTTTTGTAAAAGGGCCGCAAAGCAAGGAAAGATGAAAGGCGGCCTTCACAGGCTGCGGAAAAAGGCTTCAAGGAGAGCACGAAGTGTCAGGGCACGACTTCAGTCGTGCCGTAAGTGCTGCAAATTGCGCGTGGGCTTCAGCCCCTGCTGCTTTGGATTGTCGGCAACGAACGCAATCTTCGCCAAATCGGCGCTTCCGGCGCCCAGACCCCTGACGATTGCTACGGCTTCTGATGCAGTTCGTCCAGCCAGTCCTGCATATGCCCCAGCGCCCTCAGCAAATCCAGCCGCGCCTTTGTCAGCTCAAGCCCCGCGTCCAGCGCATCCATGTACCTCTGCCGCTCGTCGATGCGCGCCTGCTGTTCGGCCGTGGGCGAAAGTTGCGGCTGCGCCCCCGGTCCGCTGCTGGCGCCGTTGCCCAGCTCCAATTCGGACTCCACGCTCTTCAACTGCTCGCCGGCAATCTGCTGCTTCAGGCTGGCGATCTCGGCCTGTGCATCCAGCTCGCGCAGGCTCGCGCTCAACTGCGCAATTTGGAAATCGTTCTGCTCCTGCGCTTGCTCCGCCTCAACCCGCGCGCGCAGCGCCTCGGAGGCAGATTCGCGCAATTTGGCGTGCAGCCCCGCATCAAAGATCGGAACCTTGATCGAAAAACCGGAGCTGAAGTTGTCGGCCGGCAGCTTGTTGCCGAAGTAGTCCGCGCTGATGCTGTTCAGCAGGTTCGTGTCGCGATTATATTGAGCTCCGAAGGCGATCTCCGGCAGCAGCCACAGGTGCTCCTTATCGCCGCGCGTCTGGCGCTGCCGCGAGAGCGCCAATGCCTGCGCCGAAAGCACTCCCGGCGTTGGCGTAGCTGTGTGATCGCCCGTCACCGCCGGAATCTCGGGAATGCTCGCGCGATCGGGAGTAATTGTCCCCACCGGCAATCCCGTAAGGATCGCCAGTTGTTTGGCCAGCGTGGCCGCGCGGGTTTCCAGATGCAACCGGCTCAGCTTCAGTTGCGCCGCCGTCAATTGCGCCTGCAAAAGCGCGCTCAGCGGATCGACGCCCGCCTCCGCGCGTTGCTGCTCGATCTCCACCAGCCGCGCCGCATCCCGCTCCTGCTCGCGCGCGGCATCCAGTTCGCGATCGACGGTGTCGAGCTCGATATAGGCGGTCGAGGCCTCCAGCGCCGCCTGTTCGCGTGCATCCTTCAGCGCCAGTTGCGCCGATTCCAACCCCGCGCGCGCCGCGTGAATGTACTGGATCTGCGGCATACTGAAAACCAGCGACTGGATGGTACTGTCCCAAATCGTCGGCAGCGAACCCGTATAGCCAACCTCCTGAAACGCCGGCAGGCCTGAACCGAACGAGAGCGACGGAATGAAGGCATCGCGGCTCTGTTCCAGTTGCGCGGTGGCCTTTTGCACGTCGGCCTGCGCCAGCCGCACCGTCACACTGTTCTTCTGCGCTAGATCCACTACCGTGGTCAACGACACCTGTGCCTGCGCCGCGGCCGCAACGCCGAGTACCGCTGCGCTCAACGCCAGCAGTCTTCGCCCGCGCCAACTGTGCGCGCCGTTCACGCCCGATCCTCGCTTTAATCTTCGCAATTCTAGTGTCTCGCGTCCTGTGCCGGATTATATTCGCGCGCCATCGCTGCCGCCGCGGCAAACTCCCGCTGGGCGCCGGCCGCATCGCCCATTTGCTGTTTCAGCCGCCCCAGCCGCACGTGCGCGATGAATGCCGGAGCCTCTTCGCTCTTCGACGAGCCAGCCAGATAATCTTCCAGCATCTTTGCCGCCAGCCCAGGATCGCGATGGGTCTCGATCAAAATCCCCGCGCCGTCGTAAAGGCCCACGCCCGAGTGTTTGTCGCGCGCCGCAGCCGCCACGCAGCTGTGAATCGCCGCATCCACATCGCTCCAACGTTGCCGCCCGCGATAAAAGTTGGCCAAAATCGTCCATTGTTCCGCGGGATGCGGGCTGACTGCAATCGCCTGCCTGAACTCCCGCTCGGCCGTGCCGTAATCCCTGTGCGAAACCGCGATATTCCCGCGCAGCTCGTGCGCCTTGGCGGGATTTACCTTATCCAGTTGCGCGGCAATCGCCTCCGCCTTGTCCAGGCCGCCGCCCACAATGCCCGGCGCGTCCCGGTAAAACTGGCCCAGGTCCGAAAGCGCTCCGGCATTGTGCGGATCTAGTTGAACGGCCTGCTCGAATTCGCTTTTCACGCGCTTGCCAAGCCCATACGCCGAAAGAAACGAAGCCCGGCCGGCCTTTTCGCCCAGTGCGCGGCCCAGCCACATGTGATCGACTGAACTCGATCCGTCCAGCCGAACCGCCAGCTCGCACGCCCTCACTGCCGCGTCCCACTGTTGCAGGCTGAAGCGCACGCGGCAAATCAAATTCTGCGCCTCAGCTGCACCCGGCCCTTCGCTGGGTAGCGACGTCAGCAGAGCCAGCGCCTTGTCGGCCTCGCCCGCCTGCAATGCATCGTCGGCTTGCTTCAGAGTGGCCGCGGGAATCTGCGCGCGAACCTCTCCGCTCGTGGCCACCGCCAGAAACGCCACTCCCAGCACGACCGCTTGTCGAATGCGCCTCACCGTACTTCCTTGATCGGCACGCCCTCCTGCAGGGGCTGCCCATTCGTGGTTCCAGTGGCCACCTCGTCGCCCTCCGCGAGTCCCGAAAGTATCGGCACCTGGGTCAGATTCGGCGAGCCAATGGTCACCGGTATGCGCTGCAGTTGGCTCCCGGCAACTTTGTACACAAAATACTTGCCATTCAGTTCGTGCAGGGCATCGCGCGGTATGCTCAGCGCATTCGCCTCACTCGAAGTGGTCACCGTGACCGTGACATTGGTGTCAGGCAGCAGGCCATCTTCGGGGCCGTCCAGATCCACCATCACCTCGCCCACGTTGCGCGTGGTGTAAGTAATCACCGTGACCGGAAGCCTCGAAACATGCCCCTCCCACTCGCGGCCCGGCTTGGCCTCCCAGCTGATGGCCACCTTTTGTCCCAATGCCAGCCGGCCCATGTCGGGCTCGTCAAAATAGCCACGCACCCGTTCATGGCGCAGATCGGCCATCTGCACCAGCAGTTTTCCGGCCTCGGCGTACTCTGAGGGCGCTGCGTCCAGCGTATAAATGGTTCCTGCAATCGGCGCGTAAATCGAGGTCTGCGCCTCAATGTGTTGCGCCGCCGCGAGCGCCGCCTCGGCGTCGCTCAACGCCGCTCTGGCGCGGGCAATCTCATCGGCTGAATAGCGATGTTGCGCATTGGCTTGGGCTGCATTCAGGCTGGCCTGCGCCGTCTCCAGCCGCTCGCGCGACGCAGCCACTTCGCCCGGCGCAGCGGCTCCCGTTGCCGAAAGTTTCGTCAATGCATCCAGGTCGTGCTGCGCCTGGTCGCGGTTCAGCCGGTCCTGCTCGATCTCCGCGGCAGCCGTCTGTTGTTCGGCTTGCGTTCCGTTGTGCATCGCGGCGTCCAGTGCGGCCTGCGCCGTCTTCACCGAGCTTTCCGCGCTTGCCACCTGCGCGCGTGCTGCCACGTCGTCCAGTTGCAAAATCAGCTTGCCCGCCGGCACCGTGTCGCCTTCCTGCACATACACGGCCTTCACCGTGGTCGCCAGCGGACTATAGAACTGGTAATTCGTCACCGGTTCCACGCGCCCAGTGTTGCTCACGGTGTTCTGCAGCGTCGCGTACTGCACCCGCGCCACGCGCACCGGCAACCGGTCCCGCAGAAAGACCCGCGCCGTCAGAAATACTGCAATCAGGACAATTGCCGCACCCATCCAAAGCCAGATGCGGCTCGTTTGCGTTCTTGCTTCAGTCATGCCGTTAACCAAGGTCAGTATATAAGACTCAAAAACTTGAAGCCGTGATGCAGGCCAATCGCGCCACTTTTGTCTTTGCGGCTAAGGTAGGAGCCGCTGCCCGCCCGCTACGAGGAAAATCGGGCGAACTCGCGAACTTGCAACGTCGCGAAGCGACGCCAACTCGCGAAGAATTGAAACGGCCGGGAGGGATTCGCCAACCCCGCCAGCCCCGCTAAAATAAATCCATGACCGCTCCCCGCTACACCGACGAGCACGCCAAGGCCGGCCTCGATTTCAAGTTCCCCCTCATCGAGACCTGGCAAAACCAATTTCCCGGTTACGAGATCCAGATCGACGATCCCGAGCTGACCTCCGTCTGTCCCAAGACCGGTCTGCCCGATTTCGGCACCCTCACCATCCGCTACATGCCCCGCGATCGCTGCCTCGAGCTCAAATCCCTCAAGGAATATCTCTTCTGCTACCGCAACCTCGGCATCTTTCAAGAGAACATCGTCAACCAGGTCCTCAACGATGTGGTGAAGGCCTGCGACCCCGTCTGGGCCATCGTCAAAGGCGAATTCCGCCCCCGCGGCGGCATCGGCACCACCGTAGAAGCCCGCTGGCCCCGCCCGGCAAAGTAGATCGCAGGTTAAGTGCTGGCTCCATCGGGCGGCGGAGTTGGTGACGGAGATGGGGCGATCGGCCGATGTGGAGCGGGAGTTTGCGCTTGCACAGGAGACTGTGGCCGCGCGGAGGGATCCGGGATTGTCGCCACGGGCCTCTTCTTGAAGAGATTCCAACCGGGCCGAATCCGCTTGAGCGGATGTTTCGACCATTTCGTCGCAAGCACCTCAAAATCCTGAAACAGCGTACTGGCGTTTAGGTTCTGTGCATCCTTGTTTTCTTTTTCATCTTTGTTTTCTTTTTCGTCATTCTCGCGATATTTGTCCACGAACTCCTGAAACAGGAACCACTGGCTAACCACCGTGCTGTATAAAAGGCGCTTATAAGTTTTCTCGTCAAATGCTTTAGTGCGCAGCCCCGCCGCCATAAACTCAAAGGAGTTCAGCACGTTCAGAATGGCGATCTCGGCGTCGGAGTCTTTTTGGGCGAGAATGGGATCGACGTCGATCTTGCCGGAGCCATCTTTCAGTGAGCGAATGGTGGCTCGGGCTTTGATCAGGAGATCGTCTTTTTGCAGATCTCGCACCAAGTCAACGGTGGCTCGCCGGCGCTCCAGAAGGGAAGTGATACCGATCGTCAGAATTGCGATCGCTGCGGAGAAAACTAGAAGGACGTTTTGAAACCACGGCTCGTTGAGGACGCTTGTATGGGCCCACGCCGCAAACTGTTGGAACCAGCCGCTGGAGGCCGCCAACATCATAGGTTTACTTTAGAACGCCATCGCGCGTTGTCTTGAGCACTCCATCGTTTCTCATAGTCGCTCCTTTTGTATCTACTAGTTCGATGCAACTTCCGCCTGGAAGACTCGCCAAAATCAGTCCCAACTCCTCGCCCCCAGGACGGCCAAAATTCCGTCGTCAGCCAGGCTCGGTTCCCGCATTTCTATCCAGGTCATCGGCGGTTTCAGCGCATACCTTCAGTTGCCCTCGCGTCTTCCGGAGTTGCACCCGCCGAACAATCAGTACTATAGCACTTTTTCATCCGCATTTTCTCGTGACTTGGCGTAACTCCTAGCAACCACAGATACTTCCCGACGGCTTAATCTGCCTGCCACGAGCCCTCCGCCTTTCGCTCTACTCCGCTCCCTGTTTTCTCGCTCCCTTGTTCCCTTGTTCCCTTGGTCCCTCGTTTCCTTGGCCCCTCGCTCCCTCGCTCCCTCCTTCCCTTGATCCCTTGTTCCCTTGGTCCCTTGTTCCCTCGTTCCCTGCCTCTGTGATATTCCTTGTTCGTCGCAACGTCTATCGCTCAACAGGCCCAGCTTGCCAAATTCCTCAACCAATCTGCCTCCCCGCCTCACCCCCGCCCTGGGCACGTTCCTGCTGCTCCTCGCCCTCAACCTGCTCAACTACATCGATCGCTACATCCTCGCCGGCGAGGTGCAGCCCATCCAGCACGAGTTCCATGCCACCGACCAGCAAATGGGCGCGCTGGGCACTGCCTTCTTCCTCGTCTACATGCTGGCCGCCCCGGCTACAGGCTGGCTCGGCGACCGCTTCCGCCGCAAGCCCTTCATCATTGCAGGCGCCGCTCTCTGGAGCCTGGCCACACTCGCCGCCATCTGGATTCACAGCTACCACACGCTCTATCTGCGCCAGGCTCTGGTCGGCATCGGAGAAGCCACCTTCGGCATCTTTGCTCCCGCCGTGCTCGCCGACTTCTATCCCGAGCGCGAGCGCAATCGCATTCTCTCGGTCTTCTATATCGCCATTCCCGTTGGAGCGGCCCTCGGCTACCTCGCCGGCGGCCAAATTGGTTCGCATTGGGGTTGGCGAGCTCCGTTCTTCGTTTGCGCCCTGCCCGGATTTCTGGTTGCCGCGCTCTATGGCTGGATTGGCCGCGAACCCGAGCGCGGCGCATCGGACCACATCCGGCCGCTTCTCAGCCGGAACTCACTCTCAGGCATTCTCTCGAACCCCGCCTTCCTCACCGCGACCCTCGGCCTGGCCGCTCTCACCTTTACCATGGGCGGAATCTCCTGGTGGGTCCCCGAATTCCTCCGCCGCTCCGCTGGAATGTCGCAGGCAACCGCCAGTCTCACCGTCGGCGCAAGCACCGTCATCGACGGCATCGCCGGAACCCTCATCGGCGGCTGGATCGCCCAAATCTGGCTGCGCAAAAATCACCGCGCGCTCTATCTCTTCTCCATGTGGAGCGTTCTTCTGACCCTGCCCTGGGGAATTCTGCTCTTCTTTGGCCCCAAATCCTGGGCCGTCCCCTCGCTCTTCCTCGCCGAGTTCTTCCTCTTCCTCAACACCGGCCCGCTCAACACCGCCATCGTCAATTCCGTCTCCGCCCCCGTCCGAGCCACCGCCATCTCCATCAACCTTTTTTGCATTCACTTCTTCGGCGACACCTTCTCGCCACAGATCATCGGCGCCATCAGCGACCGTTCCAACTTGAGCATCGGCCTCGGCGCAACCCTGGTCTCGCTCCTCGCCTCCGCCTGCATCCTCTGGTACGGCGCACGCTTCGCCCCGCCCCTCGAAGAAGCCCAACTGCCGTGACGAAACTCGTGCATGAATCCACGCGCCGTAGGCGCAGCGTTATGAGAGTACCGGGACATCCTTTACGTTTTAGACCGGAGACATGGTTTACAACCCCCTTGCGGCGAAAGCGGCTCTGATTGCGGTTTTTCGGCGGGGTTTGCCGGTCCAGATACATATTCTAGCCGTCGTCGTAGCTGTGGGAATGTGGTAATCCCGAAGGGATTTCCAAGGAGTGTGGGAAGGGTGGAAAGCCGGTTTTTTGGCTTTCCATGCTTTCCACAGTCCGTCATTTCCATAGCTTGTTTTGCCGGGCGTTCTTCAACCTCTCACCGCCGCGCGAAATCGCTTTTCGGCACTGTTGAACATGCCTAGTTCGGTGGTCCGAAAGAAGACCCGGTAAGCGTCGTCATCCATTTGCTCCAGGCCGATCTCCTCGTTGCGGAGCACTTCGCTGACAAACACCCGGCCGTGAAGCCAACTCATATCGCCGTTGTTGTTCACGCGGCGCGTCTGAAAAGACTTCGGATATTGGAAGCTCGGCATGCTGCTCGGCAACATCCGTGTGCTGGGCACATAGATGCTGCCCGGCGTCTCATTCGCAAGACCTTCGTGGGGACGTTCGTGATTGAATACCAGACGAAACCGATCAAACTTCTTCTGCTGCGCGGGCACCGTCTGGGCTGGGGGTTTTGCCGTATCCTCTTTGAGCGTGCGATGCATGCGCTCATGCCTCCCGTTTTGCTGAGGCCGCCCTGGCTGGATGCGTTCATGAACGATGCCGAGCTTCATCCATCCCAGCGACAACTTCGACAGGCCCAACAAGCCGACGCCCGCGAATGGTGCTCCGTTGTCGGTGCGGATGCGTTCCGGCACACCATACTCGCGCATCGCGGCATCGCAAACCGCGCTGACCTGGGCCAGGTCCATGCGCGTCACGGCCTGGCAGCGAATCAGAAACCGGCTGTGCGCGTCGGTGATCGTAAACGGATCGCAGCGGTATCCATCTCCCGTCAGAAAGTAGCCCTTGAAATCCATGCACCAAAGCTGGTTGGGCGCCGTGACCATCGAGAACGGTTGCGAGCTCGGCGTAGCGTGCCGCTTCTTCCGCCTCGGGTTGGTGAGCCCGGCACGGCTAAGAATCTGACCCACCGTACTTGCCGCCGGCCAGCTCACGTTCGGGTCTATCCGCTCCAGGCGCGCCTTGAGCTTCCTCGCTCCCCAGGACGGGAACCGCTTCCGCAGCGCAAGAACCTCGTTCTCGATCTCTGCCGGCGTTGTGTATGGAGAACCATGCGGCGTGCGCGTCAGATCGAGCAGGCCTTCCGGCCCAACCTCGTCGTAGCGCTTAATCCACTTGTAAGCAGTCGGACGCGAGATGCCGTACTCGTGGCAAAGGTCGGTAACCGACATCTCTTCCTTCTGATAGCTCGATAAAAACTGCAGGCGCTGATCCACGGTTCGAGTCTCTTTCCAAGGCATAAACGCATCTTCAAGCGTCAAGCCAAAGCCGGGAAAGCCAACTGTTCTCCGCAAATGTGTAAACCATGTCCCCGGTCTACTTCGTAAAGCATCTCCCCGGTACAC
>CAVXOO010000297.1:0-7559 GCA_963762945.1 uncultured Acidobacteriaceae bacterium
CATAACACTGCGCCAACGGCGCGAGAGAGCGGCGGATTGCGAAGATGAAGGAGCGATGCGGGATGAGTCCAACGGCGAGCGCGAAAGGCTGGAAGCCATTTTGGGCGCAACGCGCCCAAAATTAAGAAGCGGGCCTCCGGCATCGGGAGTGGAAGGACTTCCCGAAACCGGCTGCCCGCTGGACCCTGGACCGGGTCTAGGTGGTAGGTTAAGTGTAGGACTGTTTCCGACAAAATCAAGCCCTTTTTTGCATTAAAATTCCCATTTCGTGACCGGAGTCACAGAATGCGAGTTTGTGTGACCGGATGCGTTGACTTGGGAGTTTTCCCTTGGTACAAAAGAGGGTTCCACTTACGAAAAAAACCTCATCCGAGCAGCTGCAGTAGTCTGGGACCGCCATGGATATCGTTCATCAACTCGAAGAGCTTCTGGTGGGTGCGATCCCGACGGCTCTGCTCTTCATTGTGCTGGTCGTCGCGTATCAGTATCTCGTTCATGGCCCGCTGACGGCGGTTCTAGCCCGGCGCCGCGCCTTGACGGAAGGCGCGATCGAGGATGCCCGCAAGGCCGTGGCCGCGGCCGAAGCCAAAGCCCAGGAGTATGCAGATCGGCTGCGCCAGGCACGCGCCGAGGCCTACAAAAAGCGCGAGCAGCGCGCGAAGCAGTGGAGCGCCGAACGCGATACGGCTCTTGAAGCCGCGCGGCAGGCCGCGGGCCAGAAGGTGCGCCAGGCCAGGGCCGAATTGGAGGCAGAAGTTGCCGCCGCGAAGAAGGCTATCGAAGCCGCGGTTGCCGATCTTGCCGGCCAGGCCGTTCGCGCGGTTCTGCCAGCCGCAGCCGGGGGTTCCCGTTGAATTTTTCTGCTTTGAAACTATGTTTTTGTTTCCGTACAGGCTGGGTGGTCCTGTTGCTGGCTGTTGCGGTGCTGGTTTTCGCGCCGGCTCACGCTTCGGCCGAACAGACAGCGCCAGCCGCGGCGGCGACTGCGCCGGCCGGCGGTGCGCAAGCTGCCGAGCCCGCGAAATCGGACGATGAGGGAGAGGCCGCGCTGCTGCATTCGCCCGTAGTCAAGTCGATGGCCCGCATCCTGCATCTGAAGCTCGATACCACGGTCTACCTTTTGCTCGGGATCAATTTTGCGATCATCTTTTTCGCCATTGCCATTCCACTTGCGAAAACCATGCCCAAGGTGCTTCGCGGCCGTTCCGAGACCCTGAGCCACGAACTGACCAGCGCACGCCAGGCCACGGCGGATGCGCAGGCGCGGCTGAGCGCGGTCGAGGCCCAGTTGGCCACGCTCGGCGAGGAGATCGAGAAGCTTACCGCGCAGGTGGAGCAGGAGAGCCTGGCAGACGAGAAGCGCATCAAGGCGGCGCTCGGCGAAGAGAGCGCGCGCATTGTGGCCGCCGCCGGGCAGGAGCTTGACGCGGCGGTGACGCAGGCCAAGCGCGGTTTGCGGAGCTTTGCCGCCGATCTCGCCATCGGGCAGGCGGAGAAACAGATTGCCCTAACGCCTGAAACCGATCGCGCGCTGATTGCCGAGTTTGTGGCTGGGGTGGCCGGCGACGGCAAGTCCGCCGCGGCGGGCAAGGGAGGCAGGAACTAGATGCCCGCATTTGTTTCGCGCTACGCCCAGGCCTTTGCCGATGTAGTCAAGGATTTGAAGCTCGACCCGGCCAAGCTGAATACTCAGTTTGCGGATTTTCTAGGCACATGGGAAGCCAGCGCCGAGTTGCGCGCGTTCTTCGAGAATCCCGCAATTGCCGCTGCGCAGAAGGTCGGATTTCTGGACAAGCTGAACGTGAAGCTGGGAATGCAAAAGGAGCTGCGCAACCTGGTCGCCGTGCTCATTGACAACAACCGCATCGCGCACGTCAAGGAAGTGGCGGCGGATTGGCGCAGAATTTTGCAGGAGCAGCAGGGGATTCGCCCCGCGGAGATTGTGACCGCGCGCGAGTTCGGGAAGGACGAGCGCGACGCGCTGGTTGGCGAAGTCGCGAAGCTGGCCGGTGCCAAGATCGATCCGAGCTTCAAGCTCGACAAGTCGATTCTCGGCGGCACGGTGGTGCGCATCGGGTCCACGGTGTACGACGGCTCGGTAAAGGGCCGGCTGGAGAGATTGAGAGAAGAATTAACAAGCTCCTAGCCGCTAGCTTCTAGCCTCTAGCCCGCGGTCGCGCGGATGGGCTTGGTTGGTGTTTAGCAAAACGGCAGCGGATTGACGGATCAGGCTGGAAGCTAGGAGCTAGAAGCTAGCGGCTGGCGAACACAAACAGGAAACAGAAGCAGGATCGAAAAAATGGCTCAGATCAAAGCAGACGAAATCACGCAGCTTCTTCGCGAGCAGATCGCGAACTACGATTCGAAGGTCCAGGTGGACGAAGTCGGGACCATCACCACGCTGGGCGACGGCATTGCCCGCCTGCACGGCCTCGACAAAGTGATGGCCGGCGAGCTGCTCAGCTTTCCGCACGGCATTGCCGGCCTGGCGCTTTCGCTTGAAGAAGACCAGGTGGGCGCGGTGGTGCTGGGCGACTACACCGAGCTCAAGGAAGGCCAGGAGGTCAAGCGCACGGGCAAGATTCTGTCGGTGCCCGTGGGCCCGGCCCTCATTGGCCGCGTGGTGGACGCGCTGGGTCAGCCTATCGACGACAAGGGCCCCATTGCCGCTACCGAAAACTTGCCTGTCGAGCGTCTCGCCCCTGGCATCATCGATCGCCAGCCCGTGCGCGAGCCCATGGCCACCGGCCTCAAGGCCATCGACGCCATGATTCCCATCGGCCGCGGCCAGCGCGAGCTGATTATCGGCGACCGCCAGACGGGCAAGACCGCCGTCCTGCTCGACACCATCATCAACAACGCCAAGAACGACCTGATTTGTATCTATTGCGCCATCGGCCAGAAGCGCTCGTCGATCGCGCAGGTGGTGCAGACGCTGACCGAGCACGGCGCGATGGGCCATACGATTATCGTGGCCGCATCGGCTTCGGAGCCCGCGCCGATGCTTTATCTCGCGCCTTACGCGGCGACTGCGATGGGCGAGTATTTCCGCGACAACGGCAAGCACGCGCTGGTGATGTACGACGATCTTTCGAAGCACGCCATGGCCTACCGCGAGATCTCGCTGTTGCTCAGGCGTCCGCCGGGCCGCGAGGCATATCCGGGCGACGTATTCTATCTCCATTCGCGTTTGCTTGAGCGCTCGTCGAAGATGAGCAAGGAGCGGGGCGGCGGTTCGCTCACCGCGCTGCCGGTGATCGAGACCCAGGCCGGCGACGTTTCCGCCTACATTCCTACGAACGTCATCTCCATCACCGACGGGCAGATTTTTCTAGAAACCGACTTGTTCAACTCGGGCGTTCGTCCCGCGGTGAACGTGGGCCTTTCGGTTTCGCGCGTGGGCTTCTCGGCTGCGATCAAGGCGGTCAAGCAGGTGGGTTCGACTTTGAAGCTAGACCTCGCGCAGTACCGCGAGCTGGCGGCCTTCGCGCAATTTGGATCGGATTTGGATCCGCTGACGCAGAAGCAGTTGGCGCGCGGCGTGCGGCTCACGGAACTGCTGAAGCAGCCGCAGTTCCATCCGCTCACCTGGCAGCAGCAGATGGTGGTGCTCTTCGCCGGAACCCAGGGCTACCTCGACGACCTTCAGGTTTCCGACATTCGCGCCTTCGAGGACGGACTGCACAGCTACTTTACCGACACGCAGCAGGCGCTGATCGCGGATTTAACGGCCAAGAAGGCGCTTGACGACGATTTGCGCAGCCGGCTGCACGCGGCCATGAAGGAATATTTGGCGATGTTTAAGCAGGAGCTGGCGGCGGCGAAGGCGTAAGAGCAGCTCTTAGCCTTTAGCTATTAGCCTTTAGCTAAAAGCGCAACCGCAGCTTGAGTGTGAAAACGAGAAGTGAGATTGGCGAGGAAAGAGCTAAAAGCTAATAGCTAAGAGCTAATAGCTTGCGGCCGAGAAAAACATGGCCAATGTACTCGATTTAAGACGCCGCATCCGCAGCGTCAAAAACACGCGGCAGATCACCAAGGCCATGAAGATGGTTTCGGCGGCGAAGCTGCGCAAGGCGCAGGAGCGGGCGCTGGCGGCGCGGCCTTACGCGCGCATGATTGCGAGCGTCCTGCAGTCGCTCACGCGGCGCGTCGATCTCTACGATGAAAAAACCGGCAACCTGTGCAGCCCGCTGTTTTTGACGCGGCCGGAAAAGCGTGTCCTGCTTATCGTGGTCTCGGGCGACAAGGGTTTTGCCGGCGCCTTCAACGCCAACATTCTCAAAGTTGCCTACCAGTTCATCGCGGGCAACCCGGACAAGGAAATCGATATTGAGGCGGTGGGCCGCAAGGGGCGCGACCAGATGCGGCGGCGCTATCCCGTGGCCGGTTACGCAGAGCACACCGACGACGAGGGCCACAAGCACTTTGCGCGCGCGCCGCGGCAAGGCAAAGTCGAACTGACCGGCGACCATCCCGGCCTGCTGTTGAAGCTCGACCCGGCCCGCGTGGAGAAGTTGGCGCACGGCGTTGTCGCGCGCTACGTGCACGAGGAGATCGACGCTGCCTACATCGTCTACAACGAGTTCAAATCGGTGATCTCGCAGCGCCTCGTGGTCGAGAAGCTGCTGCCGCTGATCGAAGTGGGCAAGCAGCAGATTGCCGGAGCGGTCGAGCCCACGGAAGAAGAGAAGGAACGCGCGGCCGAAGCTGCCCGCTCGGCCGGCATCGAACTTGAGCCCGTTGACACCACCGAAGCCGAGGAGGAGGCCAAGAAATTTGGCACGGCCAACGTGGACTACATCTACGAGCAGCCTGCGGGCCAGCTTTTCCACGGATTGCTGCCGCAGTACATTTTTTCCGTGCTCTTCCACGCCATGACGGAGTCGGTGGCCGCCGAGCACGCGGCGCGCATGACGGCCATGGATTCGGCGTCGAATAACGCATCGGACATGATCGATGCGCTGACGCTGGTAATGAACCGCGTGCGCCAAGCCAAGATCACCACGGAGATTATTGAGATTGTGAGTGGGGCGGCGGCGTTGTGAAAGACAGCTTCTAGCTGCTAGCTTCTAGCCTCTAGCTTTTTCGTGCAGTATCGCTCGACGGTGGTAGAAATGAAAGTCCGTGAGCTTTTGCAGACCGTGTTGTGGAGCAAGAAGGCATTACGCAGGATTTTGATCGGCTTTGGAATTCTTATTGGCGTGCTTGTCGTTGGATTCGCTGTTTTGTATGAAGCTGGGTTGCATTGGCTGACGCCCGGAGAGCGTCGTACAGGCAGAGCGCTGTTGGCTCAGATTGATGCAATACAGAATCTTGAGACGATCAGCCGGGACGATTTTGAAGCAAGGGAAAGAGGATTGTCCGAAAAATGGAAAGCAGCCGATGACGCAACCTGGACCAGGCCGGATTTGGAAGTTTATGTGATTCTGGACGCTTATCTCAAGGAAACCGAGCAGGAACGAGCGGATGTCTGGGAGCTGAACTATTTGAAAGCGGGAGGCCGGTCAATCTCAGAATCGGACCGTGGGTTGAGCTGGGAGAAGGTCGAGGCGGAAAAGGAGCAGTTGCGATATTATCGCGTGCTGCTGCACAAAGAGTTGGACTAGCAAAGTTTGGATTGAAAAGGCAAAACGAAATGGCAGAAAACATCGGCAAAGTGATTCAGGTCTCCGGCCCGGCCGTGGACGTGCAATTTGAAGAGGCGACGATGCCGCCTATTTACCAGGCGCTGCGCGTCACCGACGAGGGCTTCAAGGTGCCCACGCCCATCAACGTGATTCTCGAGGTGCAGCAGCACCTGGGCGAGGGGCGCGTGCGCACGGTGGCGATGGAAGCGACCGACGGCATGGTGCGGGGCATGAAGGCCATCGATATGGGCGGGCCGATCCGCGTGCCCGTGGGCAAGCAGACGCTGGGCCGCGTGATCAACGTGATCGGCGAGCCGGTGGACAATCTCGGTCCGATCGGCGAAGAGACGCGCATGCCCATTCACCGGCCTGCTCCGCTTTTTGACGAGCAGTCGACGCACGAGGAGATGTTCGAGACCGGCATCAAGGTCATCGACCTGATCCAGCCGTTTTTGAAGGGCGGCAAGATCGGCCTCTTCGGCGGCGCCGGCGTGGGCAAGACCGTCGTGATCATGGAACTGATCAACAACGTGGCCAAGAACCACGGCGGCTACTCGGTGTTTGCCGGAGTGGGCGAGCGCACCCGCGAGGGCAACGACCTGTGGTTGGAAATGTCGGAGTCGGGCGTCATCAAGCCGGGCAAATGGCAGGAGTCGAAGTGCGCCCTGGTCTACGGCCAGATGACCGAGCCTCCCGGAGCGCGCCTGCGCGTGGCCCTGACGGGCCTCACGGTCGCCGAGTATTTCCGTGACCAGGAAGGCGCCGACACGCTTCTGTTCATCGACAACATCTTCCGTTTTACGCAGGCGGGTTCCGAGGTGTCGACACTGCTGGGCCGCATGCCCTCGGCCGTTGGCTACCAGCCGAACCTGGCCACCGAGATGGGCGAGCTGCAGGAGCGCATCACTTCGACGAGCAAGGGCTCGGTGACTTCGGTGCAGGCCGTCTACGTGCCTGCCGACGACTTGACCGATCCCGCGCCGGCCACCACCTTTGCTCACCTGGACGCGACCACCGTGTTGAGCCGCCCGCTTTCTGAGTTGGGAATTTATCCGGCCGTCGATCCGCTGGCCTCGACCTCGCGCATTCTCTCCGCGCGCATCGTAGGCGATGTACATTACGACGTCGCCCAGGGAGTCAAGAAGATTTTGCAGCGCTACAAGGACCTGCAGGACATTATCGCCATTCTGGGCATCGACGAGCTTTCTGAAGACGACAAGCTCACCGTGGGTCGCGCGCGCAAGGTGCAGAAGTTCCTCTCGCAGCCGTTCCATGTGGCCGAAACATTTACCGGCATCCCCGGCAAGTACGTCAAGATCGCAGACACGGTGCGCGCCTTCAAGGAGATTATCGAGGGCAAGCACGACAGCGTGCCGGAACAGGCGTTCTACATGCAGGGCGGCATTGAGGACGTGCTCGCCGCGGCAGAGAAACTGAAGGCGACGGTGTAAAGACAGTTGTCAGTGATCAGTTGTCAGTGGTCAGTTGATTCGTGCTGCTGCTGACGGGATTGACTGAAAACTGACAACTGAGAACTGAGAACTGATTTATGGCAGAAGCAACATCCGATCAACTTCGTGTCCGTCTTGTCACGCCGGAGCGCATTCTGTTTGAGGCCGATGCTTCGGCGGTCGAGCTGCCGTCGAAGTCGGGCTACATGGAAGTGCTCTACGGGCACGCGCCGCTGATGGCGGAGCTGGGCGCGGGCGATGTGCGCATTCACCAGGGCGGCGGCATTGAATCTTCAAGTCCTGAAACGACGCGCTATAACGTGAGTTGGGGATTTGTGGAGGTTCTGCCCAATCGCGTGACCATTCTCGCTTCCGATGCGCTCAAGCCGGAGGAGATCGACGTGCCGCGCGCCGAGCAGCAGCTCGATCGCGGCGAGAAGATGTGGAAGGAGCAATACGTAGATGCTCAGAAGACTACACA
>CAVXOO010000298.1:0-6453 GCA_963762945.1 uncultured Acidobacteriaceae bacterium
TCAGTTAGTTAGCCCCGCGCTTCAGCGTGGGGAGAGATTGCCCCTTCTTGATGGGAGTCCCGTAGGGACGATGCCCGCCTCAACAGCCCCCAGGGGAACCACTGAATACCGCGCGAGCCTGCGAGCAGCAAGCCCCAAGCGTGGCCGGCCGGGCAAGCCGCACCACTCCTGCTTCGTCCACATGCCGCTCACGAAGCCGCCCAAAAAGCATCAGCGGAACGCCGCTTTGCCGGCCTTCCGCTGAAGTTGCATCAAGGTTGTCAACTGAGCCCCGCCGTCACCCGAGGCCTCGCTCCTCTTGCTCGTATCTACGGCACATCCGGAGGAACGAGTCGCGATTCGGACAATTTGCTCAGGATGTCTTGGGCGATAGCGCCCAGGGCGGCAATACCAGTTCCTGATTTGCAATTTGCATCTCCCTGCGCCGAATCGTTATTGTCGGAGTAGAAGTCCGACGTAGTCGAGGCCATATCCGCCATGACGTCGCAGGGCGCGATGTCATAGTATGGATCAGTAGACTTGAGCTGTCTGTCGGTTTGACAGGCGCCATTATTTCCACCGTTGTTGTTGGCGGCATACGAAGTTGATATAGCACCGTAAGCGATCGTGAACACCCAGGTTCCGTCGGCTGTCGCGGCCTTTGCAGCTGTGATGGCCTGTTTGCACTGTCCGATCAGATTGGGATATGTACCATCGCTTGAGTTGCCAACACCCAGAGTCACCGTCCCTGCAGGACAATAATTAGCGCCGGTAGCCGAGCAGGACATGTCCGAAAAGCTCTTGTTGTTCACCGCGTTGGCATTGCCGTCGCTGATGATGATCATGACGTTCTGTGTGGTCTGTGTCGGCGCAGCCACCCTCTCGGTTGCCTGCTCTTCCTCCAGCGCTAACTGCGCCTGGTAGATGGTTGCGGCAAAGTAAGTATTCTGCGTGGTATTGGGCACAAGGCCCTTGCACCCCGTGGACGCGCCGATGGCTTGGACCAGGTCGGAACCGGAGGCGAGCGACGAGGCTCCGTACGAACTTATGTAGTCGTCGAGAAAGCCGTAGCCGTCGCTATTGGCGGCCCCGCCGGTGATCTCGTAGGTTACATTAGTCACGGTCCTCCCCACTGTGTAGGAAACTGTCTCAAGCGAGGTCGGCAATGGCGTAGGCAGCGTAAGATCGGAGGTCGCCGGGAAAGCGTACGGCACGCCCGTCGCCTTCTTGCCCGAACAGTCGTAGTCGTTATCCACCGTGTTGGCGTCCATGCCAGGGAACGTAAACATGCTCACTTTGTCGATCGAAGGATCAAGGCCGGCGAGGATCGTTGCGATCGCACCCTCCGCGCACGCCTCCTGTGTATGGCCGCAGTTGGTATCGGTCAGGCTCATCGAATTCGTCGTGTCCAGCACGAACGCAATATTGGCCGGCGTAGGCCTGGCCCCTTTCGAAGCCGCCGATTTAGACGTTACTGTGAGGGACCTGAACCCGATGATCCCAGCAAAGAAAGTTGGCACGTGTGCGGTCTCTTGCACAATAACCATGTTGTAAGTGGGCGGAGTGGCCGTTGCATCGCAGGTTGGTCCGAAGCTGGCCACGGTGGTCGAGCACTTTGGGGTCACCACCGGTGTATCCACGGTGTAGCCAAAGTAGCCGTTCAGGGTTCCCGTCGAGCTGTATGTATCAGCGACAGACACGTAGGTGCCGTCCGCTAAATGCCAGGCTGCCGCCAGAGCCGCCGCGTCGGCTGAAGTCTGCAATTGCTTCCTCACCAGCATGGCGTGGCCAAGATCGACCGCAAAGGCGGCCATTCCAAGAAGCATCATCAGGGACAATGCAACCCAGATCAGCGCCTGTCCGCTCTCGTCCTTGATCGCCGCCGTGAAAAACCGTCGCCACAGAGACTTTGTGCCGTGCGCACCCGAGCCCAGTTGCCGCTCGATCGTCGCCTTGCGCAATCTGTTTCTTTCAACTCTCGCCATGGGATATTCTCCTTTCGCTTCGTCCAACCAACTCCCGTTTTCCGTCCCAGGAGTCTGTGCTTATCGCCGCCCGGTTTCGCGTAAATGGCTCACTGAACGACCTGAGTGGTATGGGCGCTCAAAGTCCACGACGTGAAGTGGGGCAGGATGACAAAACCATTTGCGCCTTGGCTCGTAACAGGCATGAAGGCCGGATAGGTCGCCACGATAGTCACCGCGTCTCCCTCACTCATGCCGGTCTTGGCAAATCCCGAGCAAGGAGCCGTCTTCGTCACCCCTGTTCCGGTGGATGCAGGAGTGTACGTGATGGTGTACGTGATGAGGCTCGTATTCAGGCTTCTTGCGTCGGCGTTCATCACCCCAACCGCGTAGGTGCACGGATCGTTGTTCACCGGAGCAGCTGTTACATCCGTACTTTCGGCGAACGCTCGCGCTCCCTGGCTCACCGCGTCAGTGAGCGTGATGTAGTTGTTGATCAAGAGTCCAAGCCAGACGATTCCCGCCAGCAACGCAATCAAAATCGGCATGATCAGTGCGAATTCTATGAGCGCGTTGCCTTCACACCTCCGCCAGGAAGCGCGAAATCGCGATAACAATCTCCTTGGCGCGCTCTTCGCCCCACTCCTGTCACCAATGTGCCTTTCGAGTGAAGCAAACCCTGCTGCGGCGTCTTGCGCTCCCCTTGGATATTCCATAAGACCTCTCCCTCTTGCGCCGGTTCGCGCGCCCTGTTGCTCCCGCGCGATGTTTTGGGGATACATCTTTCGCGTTCGTCTCCCAAAAATAGCAGGCCCGATCGGTTTAGCCCTCTCTTCGCCTCTCACCAACCCGGACCGCAAAACACGATTTAGCAGGCGGCCCTTGTGCAGCCCTCTCGCCGAAACACCACCGGTATATTCGATCAAAACCGGTGAGCTCCAGTCCACCTCGGTCGCTGCGCTGTCCACTCGGAGAAACCACAGTGCTCGTGCTCCGGGCCGTCGTATCTACAGCCCTCGTCCCATTGACAGCGACCTTAAGTTGAACGCGGCATTGATTGTACCCGCTTTTAGACCGAAAAGACAACAAAATTCCTCTTTCGGCACTAAGGTAACGTCACTAGGAAGCACCTCCTAAGGTAATGCACTACGAAGCCCCTCTTACGGCTATTTGCCAAAACCACCACACCAGCCCGAGCGTGATTGCCGCCCCTGCCAAAGTCATCAATATTATTCGTGCCAGACGACGATCACGCGTTTTCGTCATTCCGAATTGCAGAGAGGCCGGGGCTCCGGGTCCGCCGCCACGGCTTTGCTCTTCCGAGGACGCCCCCATCCCTTCAGGCTTCACCAGCAAATCCGGCGTCGCCGGTCCTTTCACGACATAGCGATAGCCGCCCGGCAGACGGTTCAATGCGGAGAACCACCCGCTGGACCTCAGAACAGTAAAATATCCCGCCTGCGCCACATTCGTTTCCCGGCGATTCCATGAGCGAGAACCCGGCATGGCTACCTCCTCCGTGACGCTTCGCAGGCCGCAATTCCCCGCGACGAATCCGACCAGTTCCTTGGATATCAACTCTAGACCAAAGGAACACCCCTCAAATTTCTTCCTCGCATTTTGCCGATTATTTCCCCGCTTTGCCGCACAATCGGTTCATGGGCAGGATTCCAGCCTCCTGGCCCCAAAAACCCTGCAAATGGAGATGAATTTAAAATTTTTCTTCATACCCCCCTGGGGTATGAATTGATGACGCAAGACATTTAGAATCAACGAATCGACTTCGAAATCGTCGTAAATCGTCGTACGTTTTCGTACATTTTGGTCATGAAGTTGGCCGATCCGAGGCTCTTTTAGAGCTTTTCCTCCTCGTTTCCGCCCCCAGCGCCAGCCGATTCCGTCTCACCTTGTGGGAACCGTCTCCTGCTCCCGCGTGTTCATGAATGTCCGGTGCCCGCCCTGAGGCCTCAGGTTCGGATCGTTCAGCGGTGGCCGCTCCTGTTCGCCGTTGAAGCCGTGCAGCAGCTTCGGATTCGGCCGGAACTTCGGAGGCCCGCCGTAGAACTGCCTGGCATGGCTCAGGACCATCCCCGCGCGGCCGTGCATGGGCTCGACAACCCCGCGAATCTGCACGTTCGCGTCGCGATACTTCTGGAGTTCGCCCACCTCGTCGTGGTCCTGCCAAAAGCTCACCACGGTGAAGCGGCACTGCTCGTCCGTCGTCTCCGGCGAGCACACATCCAGGAACCGCGTCCCGTCGGGAAGCTGCACCACGTCATAGATATGCGCCGAAATGCAAACGTCCTTGTTGAGCATCTGCGCAGCCTGCTCTGCGGTGACGCACGCTTTCGGCTTGGCCGCAAAAACCAGCGCCGGCGCACAAACCGCAATCACCGCCAGCAAACGCAACAGCCTGAGCCGCATCGAAGAACTCCGCCGAGAGCCGCACTCAGCGTAGCGCGATTCTCAATCAAAGGAAAGCGCCGATCACGACTGATACGCAAGAAAGGTCATCAAATCCGGCTGATCGGCAGGCCAACTACTTCAACGTGAAGCCAATCGTAGACTGATCACTGACAACTGATGACTGACAGCTGTTTTTACCGCGTCCCCACCAACTCGCCGCTCTTGCCGTAGTGGCTCTCCACGTAGTTGTCCAGAATCTGCTTGAACTCGGCCACAATCTTATCCCCGCGCAGCGTAGTCGCAAGTTTGCCATCAACGTAGACGGGAGCCACAGGATCCTCGAACGTACCGGGCAGGCTGATGCCCAGGTTCGCGTGCTTCGATTCGCCCGGACCGTTCACCACGCAGCCCATCACGGCCAGCTTCAGCTCCTCCACGCCGGGATACTTCTTACGCCACTCCGGCATCGAGGTGCGCAGGTAGCTCTGAATCTGCTCCGCCAGTTCCTGAAAATACGTGCTTGTCGTCCGCCCGCAGCCGGGGCAGCTCGTCACCTGCGGCATAAAACTGCGGATCGAGAGCGACTGCAGAATCTGCTGCGCCGCTAATACTTCCTCTGTCCGATCACCGCCGGGCTTAGGCGTCAGGCTCACGCGAATCGTGTCGCCGATGCCGTCAAGCAGCAGCGGCGCGAGCCCCGCGGTCGAAGCGATCAGCCCTTTCGATCCCATGCCAGCCTCGGTCAGCCCCAGATGCAGCGGGTAGTCACAACGCGCTGCCAGCCTGGAATAGACATCGATCAGATCGCGCACCCCGCTCACCTTGGCCGACAGAATAATCATGTCGTGGCCCAGCCCATAATGCTCTGCGGCCTTAGCCGATTCGAGGGCGCTGGCAATCATGGCCTCGATCATCACCTCGCGCGCGGGCTTGGGCTCGGCCGATTTACTGTTCTCGTCCATCATGCGCGTCAGCATCGATTGGTCAAGAGATCCCCAGTTCACGCCGATCCTCACCGGCTTCTGGTTCTCGACCGCGCACTCCACCATGATGCGAAAATTGTCGTCGTCCTTGCGCCCAATCGAAACATTGCCGGGATTGATGCGATACTTCGCCAGCGCCCGCGCCGTGGCGGGATATTTCTTGAGCAGAATGTGCCCGTTGTAGTGGAAGTCGCCGACGATAGGCACGCGCAGGCCGCGTTTTTCCAGGCCCTCGACGATCTCAGGCACCGCGGCAGCCGCGCCCTCGTTGTTCACCGTTACGCGCACAATCTCAGAACCGGCCAGGGCCAGTGCCGCAACCTGTTCGATGGTCGAGTGGATGTCTGACACTAAGCTCCAGGTCCTCTTCATCCCGGCCTTTCGTCTGGTCACCCAGCTTCTCGTCGCCAAGCGCGACCTGAAGCTTCCTCAGGCAATCACGAGGCTCCAGCGTTTCGACGCCGTAATCATCGACGACATCGGCTACGTCCAGCAGTCGCCCGAGGAGATGGAGGTGCTTTTCCATTTCCTCGCCGAGCGCTACGAGAAGAAGACCGTCGTTATCACCTCAAACCTGGTCTTCTCCCAGTGGGATCAGATCTTCAAGAACCCGATGACGACCATGGCCGCTATCGACCGCCTCGTCCATCATGCAACCATTCTCGAGTTCACCGGCGAGAGCATCCGCGCCAACGCCGCCAAGAAGCGCCAGAGCTGAACGAAGCATACGCATCTCTTGGCGCTCTGTTCGCCCAGTACCCAGGTCACCCCGTCCAGGATGTTCGACTTGCCGCACCCGTTCGGACCCACCACCACGGCAATCCCCGAGCCCGCCACGGCCACTTCTGTTCGGTCGCAAAAGCTCTTGAAGCCGAGGATGTGAATCTTCTTTAGTTTCAGCATGTTTACTCCGGGTTCTTCTACCAGCGCTTGAAGCTCGCTCCAAACCCGCCGCGAAGGTAGCGCATCGCCATGCGGGCAAGGAAATTCATCGCTTCATTACAGACTTTACGGATGCGGAATCGCAGGGTCAACGCGAATAAAAGGCGCCAATGTGGATAAGGGGGGCGGAATTCGTTCGCCGCGTTGATGTGATCGTGTTATACTTGCGTATAATATTT
>CAVXOO010000299.1:0-3557 GCA_963762945.1 uncultured Acidobacteriaceae bacterium
CAGTTCATTAGCCCCGCGCTTTAGCGTGGGGAAAGCGAGCAAGAAAGGTCGCGAGCCCCGTAGGGGCGTCGCAAAAAAGGCGCGAAAGTCGTCTGGGTGCTGTTCATGCGATTGCCCCGTGCGCGAACCTCAACGCAAATCGGGCATCTGCCAACCGCGGATGCCCGATCGCTGTTCCCTGTTCTCTGCTCTTAGCCCCGCCACTGCCGTCCGCTCGCCACAACAAGCTAAAAGCTAAGAGCTAAAAGCTGGAAGCTGTCTTTTTACCGCCAGGAATAGAACCCGCCCTCCATGTACCAGGGCCGGTAATAGGGCGGCGGATACGCATAGTACCCTCCGCCGTAGCCGCCGTAGTAAGGCGATCCGTAGGGGGAGCGGCGGTAGAGCTGCGGTCCGCCGGGATACAGGCCCTGGGCCAGCCTTGCCGCTTCCTGCGGGCTTACGGGCTGAACCGTCAGCGGCGCGGCCAGGTGGAAGGTAACCAAAGCTTCGGCAGGTATCCACGCACGGGCGCCCGGCGAAGCCGCTCCCACGGCTGTGCCGGCAGTGGCGCCGACGCCGGCGCCGACGGCGCAACCCAACGGGCCGCGTACCGCGCAGCCGATGATGGTGCCGAAGATGCCGCCCGTGACGGCGCTGCCCAGCGTCTGGCCGCCCTTGCCCGGTGCCTTCACCTTGAACTGATCGGTAGCGAGCGGATAGTTGCGTCCGCCCAGGTCGAGCGAGGTCAGCGTCAGCGCCAAAGTCGAGCTGCCCGCCATCTGCCCGGAGCCGACGTTCTTGCTCTCGGAAACAACACCGTGCACCACAGCCCCGCGCGGAATCGCCAGATAGCCACCCATGGTCACGTCCTGAAGCACCACGAACTGCACCGGCTGGCCGTCCTTGGCGTGCTTGCTATCCACCATCTCGCTGGTACGAAGCTGCAGCAGCGTTCCCGCCGTCAGCGTGACCGGACCCGTGGCTGGCGTGTACTGCGGCGCTGCCGGGCCAGACCCATACTGCTGCCCATTCTGCGGCGGATATTGCGGTCTTTGGTATTGCGGACGTTGCGGCGGAGCTGCTGGATACGAGGGGTTTGGATACGAAGGATTACCGCCCTGTTGCGGATAAGGCGCCGTCGCCGGAGCCTGGCTCTCGTTTTGAGGCTGGTTCGGCTGAGACTGGTTCGGATTCTGGTTGGGAGCCATTCCCGGCGTCGGGCCGGCCATTCCCTGCTGCGCCGGCGACTGCCCAGCGTCGGGCATTTCCTGGGTGTCCGGCGCGGGCTGCATGCTCTGCGCGTCGGCTCCGGGATTGCCGATCGTCAAATTGTTGTGCACCTTGGTCACGCCGTTCACGTGCGCGGCGATCGACTCGGCCAGTTGTTTCGACGCATCGCTCGAGACGGTTCCTGAAAGCGTCACCTCGCTCTGAATCGTGGCCGCCGTAATCAGGTCGTTCTTGAGAGCCGCAGAGGCGTCGAGCGCATGCACCACGTCCATCTCAATCTGTCCATCGCTGCGCGGTCCCGCTTGCGCTGCGGGTTGCTGCGCGGCAGGCTGAGCTTGCGATGGCCCTCCCACTGCGCCGGCATCCTGCCCCAGCGCGGTCGCAGCGCACAGTACGGCTACTCCCGCGCATGCCATCAGCAGTTGAAGCAATTTCTCGAGCCAGGTAAGATTCGTTGCCGTACGATTCATTGCCATCTCTCCTCGGATGCAGCGGCCGCCCTCAACCCGGAGAAAACTCGCGGGGAAAACGGCATGCAAAGCCTTTCTCAGCGGCTCATTCCGTTAGACGAGCCCGGCACTGAGCCTGTTACCCGCTAGAACCCGGCTCTCAGGAAAAAGTTGCATAGTCCGCTGCGGCCATGTGTGCCCCATCCATTCCGCGTTCTGCGCGGAATGGGTGGGATACCACAAACCCCAACCGTCCTCATTCAACTCAGCACAGAAATGGGTTGCCCCACCCTTTTCCGCGTTCTTTGCGGAAAGGGTGGGATAGCACGACACGATTCGAGCTGTCGGCCTATCGATCCGGCCCATACACACTGACGACTGTGTGCCCCATCCATTCCGCGTCATTTGCGGAATGGGTGGGATAGGAGAACACCAATGAAGGGCCGAATCAATAGGGTGAAATACCGCGCCCTACCCCAATGCCGCAGCAATCGCCGCATTCAGCGTATTCAGCCCCGCGGCCACATCGGACCCCAGGTGCACCCGCAGGGCGCGCCGTCCGCGCGACTCCAGCACCGCCAGGTCTCCGGCCGCCTGGGCGTCGATCACCACGCCAAAGGTGTACTGCTGACCCGGAATGTCCACGTCGTCGGCGTGTTTCGCGGTGATCTGCAAAAAGACACCGGTATTAGGGCCGCCCTTGTAATCCTGCCCGGTCGAGTGCAGGAATCGCGGTCCAAAACCAAGGCACGTGGCCACGCGCTTCTGGTCGCGCACCTTGTGCCGCAGCACCTGGATCGCGGCCTCGTACTCGGGAAACATGGGTAGAAACGCCAGCGCCGCAAAGTAGTCGCCGGGACGCAGCCGGTCGAGGTGCGCGCGCAGAAATCCGGTCAGCGTATCGGTGGGCGCTGCGGCCCGCAACTCGGCGGCGTAGGCATCGGTCGCGTAAAGTTCAATTCCAGACTCCGACAGCACCGGCTTACGCTCCGGCAGCTTGCCCGTCTTCTCGTACTCGTCGGTCAGGGCGCGGGTTTCGATCTTCGCCGACTCCACATCGGGCTGGTTGAAGGGATTGATGCCCATCACCGACCCGGCCACCGCGGTCGCAATCTCCCAGGTAAAGAACTGGCCGAAAATCTCGTAAAGGTCCTCGATCTCGATATAGACCACGGGATGGCCCGCAGCTTCGAGAGCCGCGACCTTTGCGTCCTGACTTGAATCCGCGGTGCTCTTCAGGCGCACGTACGCAAACACGCGGTCATTGCCATAAACCGCGGGCGCGCCGATGGCTTCGCGATCCACGGGCGTAATGCCCTTGCCCTGCTTGCCGGTAGACTCGGCGATCAGCTGCTCCAGCCACGCGCCCAGGTCGTAGATTTCGGGCGAAGCGAAGATAGTAATCTTGTCGCGGCCGGCATTCGCTGCCGAGCCCAGCAGCAGGCCCAGCTGCACGCCGGGATTGCTCTCGACGGGCTCTTTGGCCTGGGTCACGGCCTTCGCGGCCTCTTCAACCAACCTGCCCACGTGCAGGCCGGTCACGGTAGCCGCCACCATACCGAAGTTCGAGAGCGCCGAGTAGCGCCCGCCGATCTGCGGGTCGCCGTAAAAGATGTAGCGGAAGCCATCATTTTTGGCCACCTCTTCCATCTTCGATCCCGGATCGGTGATGGCCATAAACCGGCCGCCCGGCTCGTCCGGCGCTGCCGCGCGCCGCACCTCGTCAAAGAAAAACTGCTTCAGAATATTCGGCTCCAGAGTGGAACCGGATTTGCTCGCCACGATCACCAGGGTTTCCGCCAGGTCCACTTCGTCGCATGCGGCCATCACCTCCGCGGGGTCGGTCGAATCCACGATCCGCAGCTCGGGAAATCCCGGCTGCGGGCCAAAAGTCTT
>CAVXOO010000300.1:0-3662 GCA_963762945.1 uncultured Acidobacteriaceae bacterium
TTCGACAGTTTCCGGAACGGCAAGCGGGCCCAGCAGAGTGTTCACGCGATAGCCCGCTGCTTCGGCGGAGTGGAGGGCGGCGGCAACGGTCTTGCTCAACTCTTCGGCGGCGGCGCGGCTGGGCACGGGCTCACCCGCCAGACGCAACAGCGACGGCAGGAGCAGCCACCAGAGAAGTGCTTCGTACTGCTCGCGAACCAGGTAGAAATGGCCCTCCGCCTCATGGACGCCGCAGAGCCAGCGCACGTCGGGATCGAGCCAGAGAGCGGGAGCGAGCGCGACTTGTTCTTGCGCAGGTTGCGGTGTTGACGGCGCGGTCTTCCCTTCCCCGGTCTCAGAAGTTGGCGCAGGGGCACTCGCTTCCGGCAGCGTGGACGCTGCCGGTACAGCCGGACTGGAGTCCGGCGCTACAAGATCGACGTCTGCCGGCGTCGATGCATCTCCGAGGCTGGCGTCTGTGCGGGCCAGCAGCAGCACCTTGATGCGCGCAGCCGCACGCCAGGCTTCTTCACCCTTGAAACCGAGCGCGGCAAAGGCATGGCCGAAGGGCTCGCGCAGGCGGAGCCGATCGAAAAGCTCGAGGGCGGTTCGCTGCGGATCGAGAGGATCGATGGACTCGGCAAGCCAGTCCAATACGCACCACGCGAGCACCGGGCCCCACACCTCGGTTGCGGTAAGTTGCGGGCTGGGGCTGGGCAGCACGCGGCGCGCGGCGGCGGTCCACGGCGTCGGGAAGAGCGCCTCCACAGCCGGCAAATGCATGGCCGCGCGCATGCGCGAATTGAATGCCCCTATCTGCGCGATTGCGACGTTGGGGTCGTGAACGGGTACGTGCTGAGGCACGTTACGAATGCGCGAGACATTCGCGGTCTTGATCTCGCCGATTAGCGCCGCGGCTCTGAGCCACGCATCTTTCAGCAATTCGGTGCGCTGCCGCTCGACCTTCCTGATTCTCTCCGCACCCACGGCGCGGGGATGATCGGCAACGTCGGCAAAATGCCGCACCAGGCCGGGATCGAGGAACCAGCGCAGCGCATCGTGCACCGGCTTGAGCTCGAGATTGACGAGTTCATCGTCGAGCGATGCCACGCCGCGGCCGTTGAGCCAATCGGCCAGCCGGTCCCAGGGCTTTTCGGCGGTGGAATGAAGCTCGTGCCAATCGAGAAAGACGTGGCTCTGGTAGGCGCTCAGATTGAGCGTGAGGCCCTGGTCGTAAAGATCCGTGGCGCGGCGCAGATATTTGAGATCTGTGATCGAATCACGCCAGGCGATGACGGCGTTGCGGTCGCCGCTCAGTCCCAGGCCTTCGGCCAGACGCCGCTGGCGGAGCTGGCCCGATCCCTTGTCGGCGTAGGCGGCGGAGAAATCGACCGTGCCGTGGGCGTCGGCGTAGCGGTTGTGATAGACGACGAGAGCGCGCTCGCCGCCGGTGCGATTGGAATACGCGAAGACGTTTTCGTTCACCGAACCGTTGGGATGGAAGAAATCGTAAAGCAGGAAGTGGGCGCTCTCGGCAAAGAGCCAGCGGCGCTTGAGCAGCGGGGCAATCTCGCGCTCGTGGCGCTCGACGAGCCAGTGGTCGGGGTCTTCCTGGTAGCGCGGCCAGCGGTACTCCATGCCGTACTTTTCCGTGAAGCCCTCGATCTGGCCGTGACCGAACATGGGCAGGCCGGGCAGCGTGGACATCATGACCGCTGCGCCGAAGTATTTGTCGCCTTTGCCGAACTGATCAATCGCCGTTCTTTCATCGGGATTCGACATGAAGTTGACGTAGCGCTTCATGATGTCGGGATCGAATTCGATGGTGTTCTTGATGACGGAGCGGTACTTGGCGTTGTCCTCGTCGCGCAGCATGATCATGAACGCCGAGTTGTAGACGCGATGCATGCCGAGGGTGCGGACGAAGTAGCCCTCCATGAGCCAGAAGGCCTCGGCGAGGAGCAAGGTGCCGGGGACTTCGGCGGCCACGCGATCGACCACCTCGCGCCAGAACTCGTGCGGCATGGCGCGATCGAATTCGGCCTGAGTCATGCTGTATTCGGCGCGGGACGGTATTGCGCCGCTCGAACCGGGACCGGGAAACCAGAGGCGATGGAAGTGGCGCTTGGCGAGGGTCATGGCGGCGTCGAAGCGGATGACGGGAAACAGCCGCGCCACGTGCAGGATGGTCTGAATCACCTGCTCGCGAACGGCGGCGTTCAGGTAGTCGAGCTGCGCGGTGTCGTTCCAGGGAAAGCTGGTGCCGTCGTTGCCGTGATAAATGTAGCGAGTTTCGCCGCTGGCTTTGTCGCGGCGGCGGAAGACCACGGCGGCATCGGACTGCTCGTAGTAGTGGTCTTCGATTTTGATCTCGACGCGGCCGTCGTGGGAGAGATCCGGGCCTTCAAAGCGATAGGCCGGGTAGGGCGGATCGGGGCGGGAGATGAACCACTCCGGGTGTTCGATAACCCAGGGCGAGTCGATGCCCATGTGGTTGGGAACCATGTCGCTGGCCAGGCGAATACCGTGATGATAGGCGCGATCGCGCAGGACGATGTAAGCCGCCTCGCCGCCCAGATCGTCGGCAATGCTGTAATCGAAGAGCGAATAGGCCGAGGCCACGGCTTCGCGATTGCCGCAGAGCTGCTTGATGGTGCGCGAGGCCCGGCTGCGCTCCCAGATGCCGATCAACCACAGAGAATTGATGCCGCGATGCGCCAACTGGGCGAGATCTTCGTCGGGAATCTCGTCGAGGCGTCCGATGTGGCGGCCGTATTTACGGCTTAACTGCGCCAGCCACACGTAGGTGCTCTTGGCGATCAGGACTGCGCCGGGCATCCAGGCTGTGTCGGGCGAAAACTTTTCGTATTCGTGGGCTGTTGTTGCGAAGTCAGGAACCTCGGCAGAGGCGACGATGCCATGCTGCTCGCGGCGGGCGCGCTCGGCGGCTGCGCCGGTGTCGCCGCCGGGAGGGTTGAACTGCATCCAGATGGCCAGCTCTTCCTCGCGAAGAACCCCGGCGGCGAGCTCGATCAGCTTGTCGAGGGCGTCGCCGATGAGGGGCCTCCAGAGTTTGCGGATGAGCTCTAATTGATCGCTCAGGGATTGCGGGGACCGCAAGGCCGGCGCCCGCAACAGATCGAGCAGGCTCACGGGCTTCGCGTCGGGAATCGGAATCAGCGGACGCGTGGCGAAGTACTCCGGCAACTGCGCCGTGACTTTGGAGTAGACGGTTTTTTCGGCGAGGGCGCGGTCGTCAAAGAGCTCTTCGAAAGGTTTGAAGGCCTGGTTGCGATTTGCGGACCATAGCAGGAGCAGTTCTTCGAGCGCGGCGGCGCGATGCGGCAGGCCGGCGGTTTCGCCAGCCAGCCATTGCGCCGGCGTTTCCTGGCCGCGCATCACGCTTTGGCCTGGGAACTGCGCGACAAAGGCGAGCAGCATTTTGTCGACATTGTCTGTGCCCACCTGGGCGCCGAACCAGTCGAGAGCAGCGGTCATCACCTGCGGATCGAACTGCTGGCGATAGCGTGCCATCAGCACGTGGCTGGCTTCGTCGATGAGCCCCATGGCAAAGAGCTGGCCCGCGTGGACGGCCTGATCGGGATGCTTCTCGGCATCGCGCACCTGGTTGATGCGGTGAGCGAAGGCGCGGCAGGCGCCGATGCTGGCCAGGATCACATTTC
>CAVXOO010000301.1:0-5139 GCA_963762945.1 uncultured Acidobacteriaceae bacterium
GGGCAAAAAGCAGCCGTCCATGACGTCCACGTGCGCCAGTTTCGCGCCGGTCCGCTCCAGCATCTCGATTTCCGAGCCCAGCGAAAGCAAATTGGCGGTGACCACACCGATGCTCACCGCCGGAGCGGCGGCGCGCAGCAGATCGAAGCCTTTGTGGTTTGCCATGCGTTTCTGGCAATGACTGAAACTCGAAAAATTGAAACTCGAAAATCGCGAGTTAGGCGGCGAGTTTCGAATTTCGAGTTTCGATTCTGACTCCTAACCCCTGACTCCTGCCACCTCATGCCTAAGCGTCAATAGTATTACTCTAATCAAGACTCTGCCGACAATTGTTAACGCTCTGACCGCGGGTTTCAGAACCATGCGCCCTGGCACGGCAGCTCAAGCTAAACCAATCCGCACGGAAGACGATCTTTCCATGCGTGTGGTGATTGTGGGCTCGCTGCTGATCGCCGCTTTGATGTTTGTGTTCCTCGAATTCAAGCCGGTGCCTGGAGCGCAAGTGGGCTGGGCCGCGAATCTCGCCGCCTCGGCGCTGGTTGTCGTCTTCGGATTTCTCTTCGTCACGGTCAGTTCGCGCATCGTCGGTCTCGTCGGCTCCTCGGCTAGCCCGGTATCGGGCATGACGATTGCGACGCTGATGGCGACCGCGGCAATCTTCCTGTTCCAGGGATGGACCGCACCGGCCTTCGCCGCGCTCGCCATCACCATCGGCGGCGTAGTCTGCATCGCCGCCTCGAACGCAGGCGACACTTCGCAGGATCTGAAAACCGGTTACATCGTCGGTTCCACGCCGCGCCTGCAGCAGATCGCTCTCATGATCGGCGTTGTTGTGTCGACGATTGTCATCGGGTTCACGCTGAATCTGATGAACACCGGCCTGCAGGAGTTCGACGCCGCATCGCAGCCGTGGATTCTCAGCGCTTCGCATCCCGGGGTTGCTGTGCAGAGCGACAACGCGCATCTTCCCGGACAGATTCGCGTCATCAACTCCGACAAATCCGTGACCGTACATCAGAAGTCCGAGTATGTTGTGCTCAACGCCATCGGATCCACCGAATTGCAGGACGGAAAGTATCTTTATTCGCCTGTCACCGGCCGCATTGAGGTGCATTGGGTTCAGGGCATCGGCTCGGCAGCCGCTCCGGCTCCGCAAGCGCGGCTCATGGCCACTGTTATCAATGGCATTCTCACGCGCAAGCTTCCATGGGGACTGGTGCTGATTGGTGTCTTTGTCGTCATCGCCGTGGAATTGCTTGGCATCCGCTCGCTACCGTTCGCGGTTGGAGCGTATCTGCCCATCGGCACTACGCTACCGATCTTTGCCGGAGGTTTGGTGCGTCTGCTTGTCGAACTGGTTGGGAAGCACCGCGGCTCGGGAGCTGAATCTGAAGCCGAGAGTGAGATTTCGCCGGGATCGCTCTACGCCTCGGGCCTGATCGCCGCCGGCGGCATCGTGGGCCTCTTCGGCGTAGCACTCAAGGCCTACGAAGCCACCTATGGCAAGGGCAACATCCTAAACTTTCCGCACACATTCCTCGACCACGCGGGCGTTTCGGTCGTCGCCTTCGCGCTGCTGGCGTATTCGCTATATTACTTTGCGAGAAAGCCGCTGAAGAAATAGGAGAGCATCCGGCAGACCACTGTTGCCGCCTCCGCTACAATAGTGTGAAGCTCCTCGCAGCCGGGTACTTGAATCCCTGGTCCGCCAGGAGCATTGACACATTATGCTGACTGAAAATCTTCCTGAAGCGCTTACTTTCGACGACGTCCTCCTGGTGCCCGCCTATAGCGAGGTGGTGCCTGTGCAGGTGAGCACGCAAACCCAGTTGACCAAGGGAATTACGCTCAACACGCCGCTGATTTCTTCGGCCATGGATACGGTGACGGAGTCGCGCATGGCCATTGCCATGGCGCAGCAGGGCGGCATCGGCATCGTGCACCGCAATCTCTCTGTCGCCGATCAGGCCGGCGAGATCGACAAGGTAAAGCGCTCCGAGAGCGGCATGATCGTCGATCCGGTGACCATTGGCCCCGAGAAGACGATCGGCGACGCGCTCGAAATCATGCGCCGCTATCGCATCTCCGGCGTGCCGGTTACGCAGGGCAAGCGGCTGGTGGGCATCCTCACCAACCGCGATCTGCGCTTCGAGACGCGCACCGATATTCCCGTGGGCGACGTGATGACCAAGGAAGACCTGATCACCGTGGCCGTGGGAACCACGCTCGAAGAGGCCGAGCAGATTCTGCACAAGCACCGTGTCGAAAAGCTGCTGGTAGTGGACGATCAGTACAACCTCAAGGGCTTGATCACGGTTAAGGACATCCAGAAAAAACTGAAGTATCCGAATGCGAGCAAGGACGAACAGGGCCGGCTGCGCGTGGGTGGCGCAATCGGAGCCACGGGCGACTTCATGGAACGCGCCGCGGAACTGGTGCGCAACCGCGTGGACGCATTGGCCATCGATTCGGCGCACGGACACTCCTCGCGCGTGCTCGATGCAGTGCGCGAAGTGAAGAAACGCTTCCCCGATGTGGCGCTGCTGGCCGGCAATGTGGCCACCTACGAGGGCGCGATGGCGCTGATCGATGCCGGAGCCGACGCGGTGAAAGTGGGCTTCGGCCCGGGCTCGATCTGCACCACACGCGTGGTAACCGGCGCGGGCATGCCGCAGATTACCGCGATTGCCGAAGCGTATCGCGCGGCGCACAAGCACGGCATCCCAGTGATCGCCGACGGCGGTATCAAATACTCGGGCGAGGTCACCAAGGCCATTGCCGCGGGCGCGAGTTCCGTGATGATCGGCTCGCTGTTTGCAGGGGTTGACGAGAGCCCGGGCGAGATTGTGCTCTTCCAGGGCCGCAGCTTTAAGACCTATCGCGGTATGGGCTCGCTCACAGCCATGAGCGTGGGCGGGGGTGAGCGATACTTTCAGGGCTCGTCCGATCTGGCGGCCGCGGAAAACGGGACGACGGACGTTGTGCAGCGCGAGCGGGGCAATGAAAATCGCCTGGGCAAGTTCGTTCCCGAAGGCATTGAAGGGCGCGTGCCCTATCGCGGGCCGCTCGAATCCATGGTTTATCAGCTTGTAGGTGGGCTCCGTTCCGGCATGGGCTACGTGGGTTGCGGCACCATCGAGGAACTCAGGGAGAAGGCCAAGTTCGTGCGCATCTCCGGCGCCGGGCTGCGCGAGAGTCACGTGCACGACGTGATCATCACGCGCGAGGCGCCCAACTATCATGTCGAATAGCGGCCGCGGCGCGACTGCTGATCGGGATATGCCGCGTTCGGGAAGCGCCGATCCTCGCGGGGGCCAGCGAAGAAACGCAGGCTTCTGGGTCAGCGCGTGGCTGCCGGTGCTGATCGGCGTTTGTGCGATCGTTCTAGAGTCCACGCCTTGGGTCGGCTCCGACCACACATCGGGACCGCTGCGAAGGATCTTCGAGGCCCTCTTCGGGCAGGTGGGCGACGCGCACTGGGACCTTATTCATCACTACGTCCGCAAAACGGGACACTTCGTCGGCTACGGACTCATCGGGCTGACGTGGCTGCGCGCCTGGCGCATGAGTTGGCCTGACGTGCGATTTCTGTCCAATGCAGGATTGGCGCTACTAGGAACAGCGCTCGTCGCCAGCTGGGACGAATGGCACCAGACCTTCCTGCCCAACCGAACTGGCTCACCATGGGATGTGCTGCTGGATTGCTGCGGCGCCGCCGCCATCATCGGAATGACTGCACTTTACCTGCGCTTTTTCCGGCGCGCGCCGACGGCCTTCGAGGATTGAGCTGCAAACCGAAGATAATGGTTTTCGACCACGCCGTTCACGCTTCGATCAGAGGAAACGACTTTTCATTTATCGATTCGCAGAAAAAACACGGGCACATCCCGGATGGGAGATGCCCGCGTCAAGTTGCTAACGGAATCGTGAGTCAGGCCGGATCGCCGCTGCTTACGCGGCTTTGTCGCCGCCTTCGGGCTCTTCCGCTTCCTTCTTCTGCTCTTCGAGCTGCTTTTCGAGCTCGGCGCGCTTCTTGGCTTTGACGTCGGCGCGCTTCTGGCGTTTCACTTCCAGTTGCTTCTCCGCGCCCAGCAATTCGATGAACGCCTTTTCGGCGCCGTCGCCTTGCTGGAAGCCGGTGCGCACGATGCGCAGATAGCCGCCCTGGCGATCGCCGTAGCGTGGAGCCACGACGTCAAAGAGCCGCTTGACGGCATCGTCGGTGCGGAGGAAGGCGTGCGCCTGACGGCGCGAGTGCAGATCGCCCTTTTTGCCCAGGGTGATCATCTTTTCCACGTGGGGACGCACCGCCTTGGCCTTGGCTATGGTGGTTTCCACGCGGTCTTCTTCGATAACGGACGTAGTGAGATTGCGCAAAAGTGCATTGCGATGACTGGTGTTACGTCCGAGCTTGAATCCTGCATTGCGATGGCGCATAGCTGCGATCTCTCTTTTTCAGAAATTCGGTGAAGCGTGGTCCGTGAACCGTGGTTCGTGATCAGTAACAGTGCCGGATAGGCTATCACGGTGCACGGCCCACGGTTCACGATTCACGGTCTTAGAAATTCTCCGTCTCGGTAGGCAACTGCAGGTCCACCGAGTCGAGCGGTTCTTCTTCGTCGTCGTAATGGCCAAAACCCGCGGCCAGGGCCGTTTGCGGCGGAATGCTGGTGGGGCCCGGCACCGCGTTGCCCTGCTCGTCGATCTTCATGCCCAGCGACAAACCCATCTGCGCCAGGATTTCCTTGATCTCGTTCAGGCTCTTGCGGCCGAAGTTCTTGGTCTTGAGCATTTCGGCTTCGGTCTTCTGCACCAGTTCGCCGATGGTCTGGATGTTGGCGTTCTTGAGGCAGTTATAACTACGGACCGATAGCTCGAGCTCTTCCACCGAGCGATTGAGATTGTCGTTGCGGAGCAGGACGCGGCCTTCTTCGCCGCGCGCTTCGGCTTCGATCTCTTCCTCGAAGTTGATGAAGATATTCATGTGGTCCTTGAGCAGCTTGGCGGCCAGGCCGATGGCGTCGGCCGGGAGCACGGCTCCGTTGGTCCACACTTCGAGAGTCAGCTTGTCGAAGTCGGTGATCTGGCCGAGACGGGCGGCATCAACTACATAATTGACGCGGCGCACCGGCGAGTGCA
>CAVXOO010000302.1:0-19202 GCA_963762945.1 uncultured Acidobacteriaceae bacterium
TGGCGCGGTTGAGCTTGAGGGTTGCCGCGCGGTCGACTTCGCTCATGGAAATACGCAGGTGCCTTTCGTCGGGGTCAACGAAGTGCAGACGGTCGTCCGTGGCGAAGACGGAGACGGCGGAGAGGACGGAACCGTTCTTGAGGACGATGGCAAAGGTCTCGAGCTCGGAGTTGGAGGTTGTCGCGGGTACGGAGGGGGAAGCGGCCGCGCCTGCGGCGGGCCATTTGAATTCCGTGATAACAGGATGCACCGATGGCGGGGCGACGGGGGGCGCGGGCGTCTGTTCCACCTGGGGCGGCTGCTGAAGATAAATATCCGGCTGGGGCGCGTAGTCATTGGCTGCGCCGTAGTCGTAGTCGCCGGGCAGGTACGCGTAGCCGAATCCCTGGCGCGAGGTGGACCGGGCGTGGTTGAAATTGCCGCGTGCCCGTGAAAAGCCGGGCCGGGCTTGGCCGCGGCGCTGAGCGCAGGCGTGGGTCGCCGCACCCATAGCAAGAAGCGCAAACAAGCTGAACAGGATCGTCCGCCGCATGGCCGGCCCTCGTGGAGTAGATAGTAGCACCGGGGCAATCGATTGTGAATCCTGTTGGGGCCGGGGCTGGCTACTGCGGACCCCTGTCGCCTCGGGTGAGGAAGGGGATGTGGAAGGGCGATTCCTCCGCGGAGGATTTCTTTTGCCTGGTGTTCGCGTCGCGGACCAGCACGGTGCGCTGCGAGTTGGTGCAGAGCCAGCCGCCGCGCACGTGCTCAAAGACGTGGGTAAAGACGCCTTTTTCGTCGACTTCGGCAGCGTTGACCTTGTGATGCAGGGTGTAGGTGCCGTTGACCACGGCAACATCGCCGAGGGGGCGCACGGTGATCACCTTTTGCGTGAGATTGAGGGATTTGTCCTGGGCGCTGATGACCAGCACCACCTGCTGGTTGCGGGTGGTGACGTCGCCCTGGGCCGAGATGTTGACAAAGAGGGGCGAGAGCACGAGTTCGAGGGCGTACTGGTCGCGGCGGTTGACGGCATCGGACCAGGAGTCCTCGATCTTCTGAAACTGCGCCACTTCAGGACTGACGGTGGAGGTAACGCCGGATTGGGGCGTGGCCGGAGAAGCAGCAGGGGCGGCGGCGGGGTCTGGAGCCTGGGCGGCGGCAAAGGCGCAGGCAAGGAGCACGGCGGAGATAGACGCAAGAAGACGATTCATAGGCAGGATGGGCTCCAACTCCGGGGGAGAATGTCTCTACCTAAAATGATAGCGCCTGGAGTTGGGAGTGGGCGGGGAGGGAAGCGAAAAAGGGGTGAATTAGCGGTGTTAGCGGGGTTAGTGGTGTTAGCGGAGTTAGGCCGTATGCGCGAGCGATGAAAAGGCAACCGCAGATCTTTCGGCTCCGCTTTCCCCCAATTCGCGTTGCGAATTCGGGGCCCCAAACGCGCTCCGCTCAGGATGACAAATTGAGGGTTGTGCGAAGTTCTGGCTCGCAAAACCAGCTGCGCTAGCGCCGCCAGCTCCGCTGTTTTACAGGAGGCTTTGGAGGCGGTCGGGGCTGTGGAGGGTGACTACGGCATCCTCGATGGTGATCCAGCGCTCTTTGCGGAACTGGCCGAGGGTGCGGGTGACGGTCTCGCGGGTGGTGCAGGTCATGGAGGCCATCTCCTCGTGGGTGAGGAGGAGCGGGAAGCGATATTCGCCGGCATCGGTATGCTCGCCGATCTGATGGGAGAGCTCGAGGAGCAGGCGGGCCAGACGGGCGGCCACGGTCTCGGAGAGGGCGATGCGGCAGGCATCCTGGAGGGCGAAGCGGTACTCCTGACAGATGCACTGCACAGCGCGCAACTGCGCTTCCTTGTGGCTGCGCAGGAAGGTGAGGAAGCGGTCGCGCTCGACGGGACGCAGTTGCGCCGGGGTGAGCGACTGGGCGGAGACCTCGTAGACACCGTGGGAGAGCACGGCGTAAAGGCCGAGCATGGAGCCGGGGCCGGCGACGCGCACGATCATTTGCCGGTCTTCCGGTCGGCCGGCGGAGAGTTTGAGATAGCCGCTACAAATTAGATAGAGGCAGCGGGCATCCTCGCCCTGGGAGAACAAAGAAGCTTGTGAAGGGAGCGAGATGGTGCTTGTCGCCAGTTCCAGGTCGGCCAGGACGGCGCTGCCCAGGGAGCAAAACCAGCCGGGGCGGCGGTTGGAGCAAGCCGCGCAACCTAAAGGCGACGACCGGCCTATATTTCGTGGCCGGGTCAGCTCTTCCGACGAAATCTGCGTATCCGCCATCGTTGTCTTCCACTCTGTAGCGATGCGGCCGGTTTCCTGCCGTTTGCGAGCCGTTGCTGCTCGGTCCGCGGCGGAGACCGGTATGACTGCCAATCCCTGGGGATAGGAGCAACCACCCTGAGTTTGCAAGAGCAGGGGCGGAGTTGGATGTGATGGGCCTCACGTTCAACGGAAGCTCGGCGAGGCGTGTGATGAGGGAGATCGAGGGTGCGTCATCTCGGGAAGGTAAGGCTAATACTTGACAGTAGGTTGCGGCTGGGAAACCCCGCTTTCGGGGTGTGTGATGGACATCACCGCCCACAGAGATGACAAACCCGTAATCTTCCGTGCATGTAGTGACGCTCCACACCTGAGAGAGACCGCTGGGGAGTACTGGCGGTGCTCGGGCTCACATGGGGAAAGCGTCACATTCAGCACAGAGTGTCTGCTGAAGTTGGTTTAGAGTTGTGCCACGAAGTTTTTGTGAAGGCGGTATTTTGCATGCGTACTAATAGGCCGGTCACGCGGAAGTTTGGTGCGGCTCCCGGGAAGTTGGCGGGACTGCGAGTGTTGTCGATGATTTTGCTGGGCGCGGGCGCGATCTGCGCGACGGCGCTGGCGGCACCGCCGCCGGGCGGCCAATCCACAGCAGCGCCGGCTACGGGGGCCACGCACGCCGAATTTGTAGGGTCCGATACGTGCGCCACCTGTCACGCGGATGTGGCGAAGGGATTTGCGTCGAATCCTCACACCAAGATGGCGCTGATGCACGGCAACGCCAATGGCGCGACGTGCGAGAACTGTCACGGGGCGGGCAGCGAGCACGTGGCCGGGGGCGGCGACGTGACCAAGATCTTTAACCCCGCCAAGGCCTCGGCGAAAGAGGTGGATGCAAAGTGCCTGAGTTGTCACGCCGGCGCGCATCCCGATTTCGCGCGTTCGCCGCACGCCAAGGGTGGCGTGAGCTGCATTGGCTGCCACGACATTCACTCGAGCAAGGAAGAGGCGCTGCTGAAGGCGCCGCAGCCGAAGCTCTGTTTCCAGTGCCACGCCGACCAGCAGGCGCAGTTCAACATGCCGTTCCATCACCAGGTGAACGAGGGTCTGGTGAAGTGCTCGGACTGCCACGACCCGCACGGCACATTCGGCAACAGCAATCTGAGATCGGCGGCGGACCAGAGCGCGGTCTGCACCAAGTGCCACACCGACGTGCGCGGGCCGTTTGTGTATGAGCACGCTCCGGTGAAGGCCGAGGGCTGCACGGCGTGCCACTCGCCGCACGGATCGCAGAATGCGCGGCTGCTGAACATGCCGAGCGTGAACACCTTGTGCAACCAGTGCCACAGCCGGGTGGCCAACGGCACGGTGCACGGGCAGGGGGCGGGATCGGACGAGCTTGAGCCTTGCACCACCTGCCACACCTACATTCACGGCTCGAACATGAATGCGGCGTTTATCAGGTAGGAACGATGGGGCCGCGTGCGAAGCGATTTTCCTATCGCCGCGGCTACCACAACCGATCTGGACGAGTTTTGAAAGGTTCGACATCGGCAACGAGTTTGATTGAAGTGAGGCTTCATATGAAGAACGCAAGCTGGATTTCCCGGCTTCTTAATCAGCAGCCATCTTTTGCAATGTTCCTGGGGATGCTGGTGGCTATGTTCCTGGCGGCGGCGTGTATCGCCGTGGCGCAGAGTCCTGCTGCCCCGGCGCCTGCGGCGCACATGAGCGTGCCGAACGGCTATTCGGTGCATGAGTCCGTGGATGTAGGCGGGCGCTTGTCCAATCAAGTGGGCAGCGGGGCCATGTACGACACCCTGGTGAACCTCGAATCAGGGCCGCGCGTGCTCGGGGATACTTTCGAGCTGCATGCGCTGCCGGGGACAAAGAACGCCCCGCTTGACGATTTGCGCGCGTTTGCCAGCGGCTTCGGCGGCGATCCCCAGAATGTCGCCAAGCTGGACTTTTCCAAGGGCAAGTACTACGAGTTTTCCGCGATGTTTCGCCGCGACCGGCGGTACTTCGACTACGATCTGCTGGGCAATCCGAATATTCCCAGCGGGCAGTCGATTGCTTTGTCGCCAAGTGGCACGTTTGCCTGGCCGCAGGTGAATAACTCGCCGTTCCTCTACAACACAGTGCGACGGATGACCGACACCAATCTCACTTTGCTGCCGCTCGCGAGGGTGACCTTCCGGGTTGGGTACTCGCAGAGTGTTATGGAAGGGCCGAGCATCACGCCCAGCGGCTATCAGCTTACCGGCCCGTATAACCCAGCGGCAAAACCACCCTGGGTCTCCGGCGCCAACGCGGTGCTGCTCCAGGAGTACCAGCGCAACAGCGCCGACGATTTTATGGGCGCGGTTGACTGGAAGCCCATTCAAGGCACGAAGGTGACCTTCGAGGAACAGATCGACCACTACAAGGGAGACTCGTATTTCACGATGGATCCCCAGTACTTGAACGTGCAGGAAGCCGATGGAACCCGGGTTGCTTTCCTGGCCACCTACGATACCCTGACGCCTTACACGAAGAGCTCCTGCAATACGGCGGCGTTGGGAGCCAATCCCATGCTTTCCGCGCCGGTAAGCGGAAGCACGCCCGTGATCAACGCGGCCTGCTCCGTGATTTCGAGCTATTTCCGCTCGCAACCGACGCGGGTGATCTTCCCGACGGAGATTCTCCGGCTGCAGAGCTCCAGCATCAAGAACATTGCGATGAACGGCGATGTGCGCTACACCGACGCCAACATGAACCTGCCCAACTACTACGAGAGCTTCAACGGGCTGGCCACTTCGAACACAGCCGGCTATCTTGCAACGACCTCGGATTCGTACCAGGGCAACGGGACCGCGAAGCGCGAGGTGATGGCTATTGACTACGGGATCGTCTGGCAGGCGGCGAAGAAGGTCAGCATCGAGGACCAGATCAGTTACTCGAATGTGCACCAGCCGGGAATAGCCGCTTTGACCAGCGGGACCGCGGTAGTGACGGCAACGGCGACTCCGCAGACCATCAATTCCACTTCGCTGACCGCCGAAACGGCCGCAGCCGGCGCGGCCCCGATCGAGGGCAGCCCCGCAATCGGTCCGGCTTCGCCCACCTATTCCGCCTACTTCGGCCAGATGTTCACTACGAATAATCTGACCGTGAGCTGGGATGCAACGCCGCGCAGCACTTTCTCGTTCACCTACCGCTATCAGGATCATCTGATCTCAGAGGGACAGGGAACCGCGGCGCACAACGTTCCGATTCCCGTCAACAATACGACTTCCGGCGAGGCGACGATTCACGAAAACGGCGGCATTTTGACCGCCGCGCTGCGTCCCACGAAGGACTGGGATCTGAATGGCAGCGTCGAGGCCATGTACAACGACAACGCTTTCACGCCGATGGGATTCCGGCAACTGCGGCACTACAGGGTGCATACCATCTACCGTCCGAAGACATGGGCGACGGTCTCGGGCGCGTTCAACGACCTGGAGCGGCATAACAACACCAACAACCAGCAAGGTCTTACGGGCAACACCGATCCTTACGCCGGACCGCTCGACCATGTCGACCATTCCCGTGTGGTGAGCTTCGGCACCGAGTTGTTCCCGAATGATCGCTATGGGCTGGATTTCAACTACTCCTACAGCGATGTGTACATGTCGGACAACATCTGCTATCTGGGCAACGCCAGCGCGACGCTTCCAGCTGCCTCGCCGGCCAGCGGCACGGCATGCCCGAACAATGCCGCCACGCGGAGCGGCACCTACGACTTCGGAGTGGCCAAGGACTTCATGGACGCTCCGACGCAGTTTGCAACGGTTGCCTTCATGTACTCGCCGGTGAAGCAGGTTCACTCGAATCTCGGCTATCGCTTGAGTTCGGTGAACGGCACGCGGTTCTATAACGATGCCCGCGATGTGGCCGGCTCGCTGGTGTCCACGTATCAAACTCCCTACCTGAATTTCTCGTGGGAGTCGCGGCCGGGGTTGACCTGGAAGGCCGAGTACAACTACTTCGGCTACGGAGAAGGTGGTCCATCCGGAGCGCAGTATTGCAGCACCACCAATCCCACGCCCACAGTGCCGGTCACGCCGGTTCTGTGCAGTTCGCTCGGGAGCGTAGTTGGGACGGGCGGGCAGACGGGCATGACGATTTCGCCGGCAGGTGAGACGGCTCCGCGCAACTTCCACGCCAACAATGTGACGTTGGGATTGCACTATCAATTCTGAAGCAAACCGTGAACCGCGGTTGGTGAACCGATCGCGGTGCACGAACCACGAAGTTAGAATCACGAAACACGCATCACGAAACACGGGAGTCGTACCATGAGCAAGACCATTCGCATGCAATCGGCGCTGGCGGCGATCCTTTTGCTGTCTGGCGCGGTGAGCTTGGCCCAGTCCGGGGAAGCCACGTACAAGGTCAAGTGCCAAAGCTGTCACGGCGCGCAGGGCGTGCCAAATCCTGGAATCGCCAAGGCCATGGGCGTGAAGCCGGCCAGCGATCCGGCGGTCAAGTCCCTGAGCGAAGCGCAGATGATTACCGAGACCACCAACGGCAAAGGCAAGATGCCGGCCTTCAAGAGCAAGCTTTCCGATGCCGAGATCAAGGCATCTGTGGATTACTTCAGGACCTTCACCAAGTAAGAGGCGCGGAATTCTGAAGTAAAGCAAGAGAAAGTGCAAGAGCAAGAAAACGTGCAAGAGCTAGAGAAAGGTAAAGTGCCAGAGCAGGAAGGAATCGGCGCGATCGCTGGTTTTTGAACCCCGATCGCGCCGGTTTGCGTCAGTGGGTACCTGTTACCATGTCCCATGCAGCACCGACTGCCGGTAGCGGGGACCTGAAAGATGAACTACGACCCTGCGGCAAGCGCGGGATTGCGCATGCGGGCCGGCAAACGTTTCAAGGAGTTTCGCAATGAAGAAGATGCTTCGTTCCCAACTTGTGCTGGCCGCAGCGGTAACGCTGGCTGGCGCGATGTGCTTCGCCCAGGACGGCGCAGCGACCTACAAGACCAAGTGCGCCATGTGCCACGGTGCGACGGGCACGCCGAGTCCGGGGATGGCCAAAGCGATGGGCATCAAGCCCGCCGACGATCCGTCCATCAAGGCGCTCACCCTGACGCAGATTGAGGCCACCGTGAAGAATGGCAAGGGCAAGATGAAGCCTATCGCCGGCTTAAGCGGCCCGCAGGTGAGCGCGGTTGCGGCGTACTTTAAGAGCCTGAAGTAGGCGCGAAGGGGTCGGAAATCGGCCACCTGCGGCAACGCGGGCATTCCAGGAATCAGTCCGCCGCGGGAAAGGTCTCGAAACCACGGTTGGACCAAAGTTGTGCTCGATTAGAATCGAGCGCTATATATTGAGGCGGGCTCGCCATCGGTTGGCGAGCCCGCCGATGCATGGAGGCTGTAGAGACGTGCCGGTGCTTTTGAAATTCCGCGAAGAATGGATTCGTCCCGCGCTGTTTTTCGGCAACAACCCCATCAGCCTGGCCGGCGGCGCCATCACGACCGGCTCCGGCGTGACCATGATCAGCTACTGGCTGGCCGAGCTTTCGGGCCACCTCAGCGACAATCCCTATCTGGGCATCATCTTCTTCCTCCTTCTTCCGGCGATTTTTCTATTGGGCCTGGCGCTGATTCCCGTCGGCGTGTTTCTGCGCCGCAAAAAGCTGCTGAAGGCGGGTCAGATTCCCGCGGTATTTCCCAAGGTCGATTTCAACGATCGCATCTTCCGCCACGGCATCGACATTGTTCTGGTGGCCACGATCGTGAATTTTCTGGTGGTGGCCACGGCCAGCTACCACGGAGCGGAGTACATGGATTCGCCGCAGTTCTGCGGCCGCTCGTGCCACGTGATGAAGCCCGAGTTCACGGCGTATCAGATCTCTCCGCACTCGCACGTGCCTTGCGTGGAGTGCCACATCGGCACGGGAGTACAAGCGTACTTCAGCGCCAAGATCAACGGGACCAAGCAACTGGTTGAAGTCACGCTGCATCCCCTGGCGCCGCTTGCGCCGAAGATCGTTCCCAACTACCCCACGCCGATTCCATCGCCGGTGACCAGCCTGCGGCCGGCGCGCTATACCTGCGAGGCCTGCCATACGCCGACGCGCTTCGACGGCGACAAATTGCTGGTGAAATCTTCGTTTGCCGACGATGAACAGAACACCGAATCGCAAACGGTGCTGATTCTGCATTTGGGCGGGGTGGACTCGTTCTCGCAACGGAGCGGTATCCACGGCGTGCACCTGGGCCACATCGAATACATCACCACGGATCCCACGCGCACCGCGATTCCGTGGGTTGAGCGCACCAATCCCGACGGCACGAAGAGCACATATGTCGCGTCGGCGCTGAACGGCGCCCAGCCCCAGGGAGAGCGGCGCACAATGGACTGCATCGACTGCCACAACCGCGCCGCGCACACCTTTGTGACCGCGGAGGAAGCCATCGACAGCGCCATGACCGCGGGCGTTATCAGCCCCTCGCTGCCCTTCATCCATAAGGAGGGTCTGGAACTGCTGAAAGCGCCCTACACCAGCGAGGAGGAAGCGCGCGTCGAAATTCCGCAGCAGCTCGAGGCTTTCTACCGCAGCCAGCATCCCGAGGTGCTCCAGCAAAAAGCCGGGCTGGTGAAGGACGCCGAGCAGGAACTCTGCCTGCTCTACAGCCAGAATGTTTTTCCGTTCATGAAGGTGACCTGGGGAACGCATCCGAACCACATCGGGCACCAGGAATATCCTGGGTGCTTCCGCTGCCACGACGGCGACCACGCGGCCAAGAATGGCACCAGCATTACGCAGGATTGCTCGGCCTGCCACAACCTTCTGGCCGTGGAAGAAGCCAAGCCCAAGGTGCTTGCGGATCTGGGCATTCAGTAGCGACAGGACAAACGGACGGGAAACGCCGCGGTCGTGAATCGTGGTTCGTGTGCCAGACTCTCGGGTGGGCTTGCCTGCCTTGTTATGATGATCAGTTAAAGCGCAGTGCCGACGCTGAAGTTCTTATCTAACTAACACTGCGCGAGCAACCATCGACAAGGCAAAGGGCAGCGGAATGATGGACCTCTCAATCGTTAAATGCCACGGTTCGGGCAATGACTTCGTCCTTATCGACGAAATGGCTGGCGAAATCTTTGCCGAAGAGCAGCGGCCGGTGTTGGCGCAGCTTCTGTGCGACAGGCGGGGCACTGTCGGCGCCGATGGAGTGTTGTTTGTTCAAAAGAGCTCGAAAACAGACGCCCGGATGAGAATGTTCAACGCGGACGGGTCGGAAGCGCAGACCTGCGGCAATGGCTTGCGCTGTGTTGCACGATTCGCGGCTGAACGCTTAGGCCGAAACGCGGTGTCGATCGAAACCATGAGGGGAATTTCCGCGGCCGCGGCTGAGGCCGATATTGCTCCAGGCGTAAAGACATATTCCGTGGAACTGGGACCGTTCTCGATCAAGACGAAGGACCTGCCTTTGATCGTCAACACCGAGTCGCTGATCCATGCAAAGCTTGCACCGCTCAGCGAAAGTTTGCTGTTCACGGCAGTGAGTGCTCCGAATCCGCATCTGATCGCCATGGTCAACCGGATCGACATGGCGGAACTCGAGAGGTTAGGCAAACGGGCTTCAGATTTGCCCGGCGTCCTGCCGGAGAGAGCCAATGTAAGTTTCTGCCGGATTCTGGATGGAAAGGGATTGGCTGTAGCGACTTTCGAGCGGGGAAGCGGACTGACGCAATCGTGCGGGAGCGCCATGGGCGCATCCGTTCTGGCGGCTTGTATCGCGGGAGATATTCCTTTTGGGAGTTGGGTACCGGTATTCAATAGGGGCGGGTATATCGAGGCGTGTGCGACTCATCCGCAGCCCGATTCTTACCGAGTGGTGACTAAAGGAAATGCGACGGTGGTGTTCACCGCGATGCTGCGCGTGGACTTAGATAGGATGTCGTTGGGCAGTGCGATCGAGAGCGTGGCGCACGACGATGAGATCGCGGCGTACGGTATGGTTCAAGAAACGGGGCAGGGGGCGATGTCTCAAGAGATCCTGTAGCGGCGCTGGGGGTACGTGTCTCGACCTGGCCCGGCTAGTTACCCTTCAGCGCGTCTTGTGCGTTGCCCTGGGGCTGGTCCCGATCTAAGACCTGGAACCCAGCCTGCGAAAAGACTTCGTTCTTGCGGGTGCGGCGATTCGGGCGGGCATTCCCGGACCCTGGAGACCACGGGACTGAGCCGCGGCCGTGGATCTGCTTCGAAAAATGCCAGTGCAATACACGCTAGCAGGACTGGTCAATCTCGCAAGAATGCCGCGATGCCGGGATTCACGATCTCCGGACGCTCCATTACCAGCATGTGCCCGGCATTGGGCACGATTTCGACTGCCGCGTTGCTCACTGTCCGGCGCGCCCGTTTGGCGGCGGAATGGGGGTTATAGCAAACCTCTTTTTCGCCCAGCAGCAGGTAGAGAGGAGCTTCGATCCTGGCCAGCTCGGAGTCGGCGAAGACCTTGGGATAAACGCGAATGCGTGAGTTGAGAGATTGGATGCCAACCATCAGTTGGCGAAGCACGGGATGATCGAGGGGCAGACGATCTTCGAAGATCCAGCGCATCATCTTCTCTGGCGCGGAACGGCCGGGAATGAGAAACGACAGGATCGACATGATTAGCTGCAGGTAGAAAGATTTTCGCAGTGCGACGAATCCTGCGGCGGGCGATGTAATAACGACCTTACTTACTCGCGCGGGCTCGCGGATGGCGTAGTTCAGCGCCAGAAAGCTTCCGTAGGATGCGCCCATCAATGCGCAGCGGGCAACTCCCAGGCCATCGAGCAGCGCGCTCATCCATTCCGCGCAGTCTGCCAGGCTGACAGGCGGAGAGGTCGTTGTGCTCAGCCCCACGTCGGAAGGGAAATCGGCGGCATAGCAGCGAAACTCGCTGGCGAGCGCGGAGACAGTGGCATACCACATGGTTGCGCTGAATGCCATGGCGTGAAGCAGGAGCACTGGTTTGCCGTCCTCGGGACCGCAGGCAATCACGTGGGTTGCGCCGAAGCTGGTTGCGATATCGAAAGACTCATGCCCGGCGGGCCACAGGCGCAGGCTGTTGTTGTACGCAGAGCGGTAAGTGGCCTCCGCTTCGGGGGACTTGAAAAGAGACATGTTTGCTGACCTTGGCTTGAGTGTAATGCAGCCTTGGGGCGTACGCGGTTTGCGCTGCGTGAAAATCTGGCGCGTGCGTTTCGTGCTGCGACGGGAGCAATTCTCCTGTTGATGCAGAGTAGTTGGGTTCATTTCGCCGCGGCCCTCCGGGGCGCGGGATCTTTTGGGGGCAACGTTCTCCGTGTGGGATCGCCCTGTTGGGGGCTGGACGCCGGCCGAGAGACTCGAGAAGATATTCCCGCCGGGCGACGGCGAGTTAACAGGACCGCCTGTGAGCCACGATCCGACGACTCGTTCGTGAGGGTCGCGATGTCATTCGGAAGGAATTGCGAGTGCCCAACAGCCGGCTAGAGGGATGGCGGCAAGCAAGTCAATGAAATAGTGCTCTCCGGTTGTTAAGGTCGAGACCGCAGTCAATAGAGCAAAAAACGCCATACCATATCTCGCCCACCCCGGCTTTGCAGCGCGCCACAGAAGAATTGCCCAGGTCATGTGCAGAGAAGGCATGCAATTGCGGTGCGCAGTCGGATCCCCAATGTGTGCGGGGCCAACTGCAGGAAAGAGCAAATAGAAAGGTGCAACACAACCGGTTGCCATCAGCAGGACCGCGACAGTTTTGCGCACGTTTCGAGGAGCGAGGTTAATCAGTATCAATGTGGCCACGCAGGGCATCGACAAATAAACGAACACAAAGAAGTAATACGCGCACGGATGCGCTATTGCCCAATGCCAAGTTGAGATGCTTACGTCAGAAAACCATCGATGATCGAAGCTCATCATGCCTGCATCGATTGTGTGCGGAGTCAAATGCAGAACAATGGCGTGGACAACCCCGAAATAGAACACAAAAAAAACGATAAACAGCGGTATGAGATTGTTCACGGAGACTGATCGTTCTGCAACTCTATAAGCGGCGACGGCGGTACATCCAACAGCCAAAGCAAAAAAAACAAACAATCTGGGCTGAATCAAGATGATAGGCACACCCAACAGGATTGATAGAAGCCAATGGTCAACTGATGCCTTGGACCGGAATTGCAAATAGATACTTGTCAAGAGCGCCCAACTAATAAAGTCGAAGCCCCCGCATTCTAAAACGAACAGCGCAGCAATCGACCAAGCTACAAATGCCAGTATGACGGGATCATACTTGGCAATTGGCCGATTCCAAAACGCTGTTTTCCCAACGCTAGGTAAGCCACGGCGACTCAATGAATCCGAGTGCGCTTCTTTCTGATCTTCTGAATGTGCCGCCAGCGATGTGCAGACGGTAGGACTTTCATTCTTGCTCATGAGTTGACTCTATTAGTCTTGACAGATCTTCGATCGCGAAGTGGAAGGAAGGATCGCTCAGCTAGTTGTCGTTGCTGTGCGAATGTGCAAATCGGCTCGGTAGCTTTTCCATCTCTTGTGGAAAGGCCGGAAAACAGCTTCCATCGTTTTCCATGCTTTCTATGAGAAGGCATTATCAAATCTTGATTCCCGAAGGTTAAATCTCCAGAGCTTCTGTCGTTCGGTGGAAGTATACTCGGTCACCTGTCCGCGCCCCCAAGTTGGAGAGCGGGAGAAAAACCCTTTGATCTCAATGTGACAACCGATCTCCGGTTGGATTCGCGGATTGGCGCTTAGTAGTGCAGGCAGACATACCCGATATTCTATCGAACCCTAAAGGCGCGCGTAAAGATCTTGCCGGCCCCGCGGCCTATTCGCGTCCCACGCCCTGCCCATCCCTAACTCGCCTGATTGCCAGCCCAGACCTACATCGTCGTGATAGGCTGGCATTTCGCGCACATAGAAGGCATTCAACGCGCTTTAGGAGCACGATTTCTCATGCATGCCAATCATGCGATTCACTTCAATCTGATTGCCGCGGCGCACGCGGCGATGATCGAGAACGGATTTCAGCCGGATTTTCCTGCGGGAACCGACGCGGAGCTGGCGGCCATCGCGGCGCAACCCCCGCCTGCTGCCGCTGACGGCGTTGCCGATTTGCGCAATCTGCTCTGGTCGTCGATCGACAACGACACTTCAAAGGATCTCGACCAGATTGAGTGGGCCGAGCAGTTGGCCGATGGCCGCATCCGCGTGCTGGTGGGCGTGGCCGATGTGGACGTGCGGGTTCGCACGGGAAGTTTGCTCGATAAGCACGCGCAAAGCGAGACCACCTCGGTTTACACGGGGGTTTCCATTTTTCCCATGCTGCCTACGGCGCTTTCCGAGGGCATTACATCGCTCAACGAGAACCAGGACCGCATGGCAATCGTGATCGAGATCTCGATTGCGGCTGATGGAACGGCGTCCGATGGAAAAGCTTACCGCGCGCTGGTGCACAATCGCGCGCAACTGGCCTATCCGAGCGTGGGCGCATGGCTTGAGGGCAAGGGCGAGGCTCCAGCGAAAGTGGCTGCCAATGCCGAGCTTGCCGCGCAGCTCAAATTGCAGGACGCGGCCGCGCAACGCATGGGCGGCAACCGCTTCCAGCACGGAGCGCTGGATCTTGAAACCATCGAGACGCACCCGGTGCTGGTTACCGATCAGATCGTGGGCATTGCGCCTGCTCCGAAAAATCGCGCCACGTCGCTGATTGAGGAGTTCATGATCGCGGCCAATGGCGTGATCGCACGCACGTTTGAGGACGCCGGCCTGGCCTCGATCCGCCGCGTTGTGCGCACGCCCAAGCGCTGGGACCGCATTGTGGAATTAGCCAAGGCCAAGGGATACACGCTGCCGGCCGAGCCGGACTCGAAGGCGCTGAACGATGTGCTGCTGGCAGAGAAGCAAAAGGATCCCGATCACTTTCCCGATGTTTCGCTCACCGTGATCAAGCTGTTGGGTTCGGGCGAATACATTTTGGTAAAGCCCAACCAACCCTCACCCGGTCACTTCGGCCTGGCCGTGCAGGACTATACGCACTCGACTGCGCCGAACCGGCGCTTTCCTGACGTGGTGACGCAGCGGCTGCTGAAGGCGTGGCTCGGCCACGTTGCGGCGCCCTACTCCGAAGATGAGCTGAACGCAATTGCGCAACGATGCACGGAACGGGAAGATGCGGCGCGCAAAGTGGAGCGCGACATGCGCAAGCGCATTGCCGCCGTGGTGCTGCACCCGCATATCGGCCAGAGTTACCAGGCCATTGTGACGGGCGTAAACCACTACGGAACCTTTGTGCGCACGCTCGATCCGCACGTGGAGGGCATGCTGGTGCAAGGCGGCAAGGGGCTGGATGTGGGCGACAGAGTGACGGTCAAGCTGGTATCGACCGATCCGGAGCGGGGGTTCATCGATTTTGCGGTTTAAGGCTATGAATTCTTAGAACTCCCGGTGAAGAATGAGAGAAAACCGGACAGATCTGCCAGTTTGGTTTGCGATTCTGGCCCGGAAAGGCAAGTTCCCTGGGTCCGGCAAGGGGTGAAATGCGTCTAATCGTGGAGGAACTGTGAATCACTCATGGAGAGGCGGCTCGCGGAGTGCCTGCAAAGGCTCCGTTCGCATCGATCAACTTGCCCCCCAAGCAAATTGTTGTCCAGGGTAGATTGCGCGGCCAGTGTGGGCGCAGATCGAATGAAGGGAAACGAATGCGCTTCAACATTTGGCTGATCATCGGACCAGTCATCTCATGGATGGTCCCCTTGAGTGTCCCGGCCCATCTTTTTTCCGAAGAGCCGGGCTCACAAACAACAACGGCGTCGGTTGCACTGCCCGATGCCCCGCAACCGCAAGTCGCGCCCTCGCAGCCCCAGGCGCAGGGACAAACCCAGACCGGCACAAACTCGAGCGAACAGAAGCCGGCAGCAAACAGCACACCAGCTCGTAAACCTCTGCCGCAACCGAAGCGCATCCTTGGCGTGATGCCCAACTATCGCGCGGTCAGCGCGGGCGTAATCCCGCCCCCGCCCACCCCGCGCGAGGCATTCATGGTGGCCACCAGAAACAGCTTCGATTACTCCGCCTTCGTCTTCGTCGGCGTCACGTCTCTGCTGGCGGAAGGCGACAACGCGCACCCTCAGTTGGGTAAAGGTGTGGGTGGCTACTGGGCTTATTATTGGCGCGGCTATCTGGACAAAACCGACGGCAACTATTGGGTGGACTGGGCCATGCCTACGGTGTTTCATCAGGATGAGCGCTACTACGCCATGGGCGAGGGCGGCATCTTCAAACGCGGAGTCTACGCGGCCTCGCGTGTACTCATCACGCCCAACTATCATGGGAAAAGCAGCTTTAATGCATCTGAAGTCCTGGGACGCGGGATCTCGCAAGCCATTTCGCTGGCCTACTACCCCAGCAAGACGCAGACTGCCGGAGGCTACACGGAGAAATACGCATATGCCATCGGGCGCGACGCCACCACCAACGTCTTTCGCGAGCTTTGGCCCGACATCAACGAGCATCTATTTCATCGTCATCATTGATTGACGGGCCCTGGCCGCACAGTTTTCGACTGGTGAACGAATGTACGTTCGTGTCAACTCAACTCTGATGGTTTTTGTCGCAGGTCTTCTCGTGACGTCTTGTTCGTTTTTGCCCATGGCGCAACAGCCTGTTTCCAAGGTGGACGCCGCTTTGACTGAAGCAATGCCCGATGCACCTGCGCCGCAGATCGAGCTGGGTTCCGCAGTCGATCCGCAGGCGGGCCAGGCGCAGAATTCCGGGCAACAGCCGAATGCGCAACAATCGCAGCACCAGAAGGCCGAAGAACAGATCAAGGAGCAGGAACACCAGCGCGTGGCGGGAATCGTTCCCTCGTTCAACGTCAGCTATCGCAGCGACGCGGTCTCCCTCACTCCCGCGGAGAAATTCGAGCTGCAATTCCGTGCCGCGATCGACCCTTATACCTTCAGCGTCGCGGCGATTGTCGCAGGCCTAGGCGAGGCCAAAGACTCCAATCCCGGCTTCGGCTGGGGGCCCGGAGGATACGGAAAACGCGTCGCCGTCGCTTACGGAGATAACGTGATCGGCAACACGATTGGCAACGCCCTTTTGCCTTCCATCCTCCACCAGGACCCGCGTTACTTTCGCATGGGCCACGGCTCTCTTGGGCGACGTTTCCTGTACGCCTTTGCCAGTGCTTTCATTTGCAAGCACGACAACACCGGCAAATGGGAGCCCAACTATTCGAACGTTCTAGGCAACATGATTGCCGGCGAGATCTCAAATTTTTACACTCCCGGCGCGGACGGCACCGACGCCCGCCAGGCCATCGAAACCGGATTCACGGTCACCTTCGAGGGCGCGTTTGGCTCGGAGCTGCAGGAGTTCTGGCCGGACATTTCGCGCAGGTTCCTGCACAAAGATCCGACGCACGGTTTGGATGCGGAGGCGCACGCCGACGACGCTGCCGCGAGGCAGAAAAAGCAGCAGGAGAACTCGAAGCAACGGGAATGAGATTGGCAAGCAACTGCACCTCAATTTGGCCGCGCATCAATTCCGGTGAGAAAAGCATCTCAAGTTCATGCCCGCCGCGAAAGGAAGATCCGAATGAGGAGCGGCTTATCTGCTGAAATTCCGGCCCGCGTTGCGCCGCTCGCGGTCTTCGAAACGAAGATGAAACACAGCAATAATTCTCTCTCCATGAGGTTCCCCCCATGCCATTGAAGTCTCGCCCCGCGAAGTCATTTTCCCGGTGTCTTTCCTTATTGGGAATTTCCGCCGTTGCGCTGATCGCCGGCCTCAATGCCAGCGCAAAACTGGCAGCTCAAACGCCCGAAGCTGACACCCCTCGCCCAGATGTTCTCGCGGCCTCGACGACCGCCGCTCTCGCGCCAGACCCAGTCCCGCAGGCCGCCGCGATGCCAGGGAGCTCCAGCACCATGCCCCGCGAAAGTGCGCCAACTGCCACAGCGCAGTTGGGCAGTATCAATGGGACTGTCACGGACGCACAGGATGAAGTAATCCCGGGCGCAGCGGTTGCAATTGAGGGTCCCGACCCAGGGAGCGAGAGGAAAACGACTTCCAACGATAACGGCTTTTTCGAGTTTACGAGTCTAAGTCCCGGAACCGGCTATCACATCACCATCAAGGCGAAGGGATTTGCCGATTGGGTATCGCCGGCAATCGAGCTATCTCCGGGCCAGGTTGAAATCCTGCCTGGCATCAAGATGCAGCTCGAGGGTGCGCAGACGTCGATCACGGTGTCCGCTTCGCCCGCGGAGCTTGCCACCGAGCAGGTGAAGATTGAGGAGCAGCAGCGCGTATTCGGCTTGATCCCGAACTTCTATGTCGCCTACGACCCCTCCGCGCCGCCGCTGACGGCGAAGTTGAAGTTTCAACTCGCGCTCAAGGTCTCGGCTGACCCAATCACGATTGCGGGAGTATTCTTCATGGCGGGCGTCAACCAGGGAGTCAGAATCCCCGGCTACCGGCTTGGCGCGGAAGGCTACGGGCAGCGTGTGGGCGCAGTCGCGACCGACGGGTTCACTGACATTTTCTTCGGCGGCGCGGTTCTGCCCACGCTCTTTCATCAGGATCCGCGCTACTTCTACCAAGGCACGGGCACCAGTCGTTCGCGGCTGCTGCACGCGCTCGCTGCCCCGTTCGTCTGCAGGGGCGACAACCTTCGAACTGAACCAAACTACTCGACGATAGGCGGCGACATCATCTCGGCTGGTTTTTCTGACCTCTACTATCCGCGCGCCGACCGTACCTGGACCTTCTTTGGCGAAAATGTCATGATCAGCACGATTGAGCGAAGCGCGAGCACCGTCACACAGGAGTTCGTGCTCCATCACTTCACTACCGGCCCCAAAGGCAAGAACTCCACTTCCAATGACGGCCAATAAGGCACCCACAGGGGCCCGATTTTGAGATCCGGGATGACACGTTCCTTCCGACTCACCGTCGCTTAAGTGCCGGGTTGGGCGGGAAGGGGCGGCGCGGCGGATAGTAAACTGCCTTGGCGGGAACCGAGACTGTAGTGCGCTCAGGGTAGCGAAGCGCGGTGAGGTGGCCGCCGTAGGCGCATCCGGTATCGAGATTGACGGTGTTGTTCAGCCACGTCGGCTCGCTCACCGGGGTGTGCCCGTGGGCCACCAGCGCGCGGCCGCGATATTTTGCCGCCCAATTTCTGCGCACCGCCATGCCCGCCGCATCCTTTTCGCCGGTTACGTCTCCGTGCAGGGCAAAAGCGCGCGCCGCGGCCGAGGAGCGGCCCTGCAGCGATTGCTTGAGGCCCGCATGGGCGATCACCAATCGGCCCAGGTCGAGCACCAGATGGCTGGGCAGACCGTCGAGAAAATCCGCCATCGCGGCGCGAAAACTCCCGGCCTCTTTCGCCAGTTGGTCGAGGGTCCGCTTCATGCCGCGGGTGACCTGCACCGCGCCGCCGCGCAGTGCGCGCACAAGTTCCGCATCGCGATTGCCGGCCACGCAAAGAGCCGTGCCGGCATGCGCCATTCCCATCACGAGGCGCAGCACAGCCGGCGCGTTCGGGCCGCGATCGACCAGGTCGCCCACGAAGGCCAGCGTCCGCCCCGGCGGAGGAGTGACATGGAACTCCTTGCCAGCCCGTTCGACGCGGTAGCCCATGGTCTTGAGAAGCGCGAGCAGTTCGGCGAGGCAGCCGTGCACATCGCCAACGATATCGAAAGGGCCGCGCCGTTTGCGAAAGGCGAGTGGGTCCTGACTTTCGACGAGCCGTTGCCGCGATGCGGACTTCCGCTTCGCCGGCGGCCGTTGCTTTTTCTCACGCCGCGCCATCGCATACAAGTGTAGGACAATGCCTGCAAGGTTTGTGCGGTATCATTCCTGCACCGGAAAAATGCCGTCCGAGGGCCGCTTGAAGGCGCGCCCCGGCGGAGGAGGATTGAAGCGAGTTATGGACAGCTCCG